>CAZZGM010000170.1:3532-6896 GCA_964653955.1 uncultured Bifidobacteriaceae bacterium
CCCATAGATAGCGGCCCATACGATGGAGCTTAGCGCGCGACTAGCCCTCAGCTTCTTCCACGCGCACGGCCGCCGCGGCTTCCGGCGTCGACACCGGCGGCGACACGGCCCGCGCCCGCTCATCGTCCATCGGGTGCGTGCGAGCCACGTCGTGCAGCACGCGCTCGTCGGTCGGATCCACGTCGAGCGGGGTCATGGAAATCCACTGCTGCTCCACCGCCCAGCGATCCGTGGCCCGATCCGCGGCGTCGACCGGCGCCACCGAAAACCAGTAGACGTCGCGATTCAACGGATCCTTGGCCGGCACGATGCGGCCGTCGTAGTGCTGCATGGCGGCACGCGTCCACACCACGCCGCGCGGGCGACGCGGAAAGTTGACGTTGACCAGTTGCGGCTTCGTCACCTCGCAGAGCAGCGTGCGCAACACGCGGCCGAACCACGGCTGCAGCGCATCGAGGTCTACCGGCTCCTCGCCCGCCGGCACGCTGAGGGCAATGCCGCGCACGCCCAGCATGGTGGCCTGCTTGGCGGCAGCAATGGTGCCCGAATGCCAGATGCCGTGGCCGAGGTTGAGACCGAAGTTGAGGCCCGACAGCACCACATCCACACCGCTGCCCAGGTGGATGCCCAGCGCCACGCAGTCCGCCGGCGTGCCGTTCACGCGATGCGCCTTCTCAATGCCCGGCAGGTCGGTGACGCGATAGCTCAGCGGGCGCGAGGCCGTAATCGAATGACTGGCCGACGACCGCTCCACGTCCGGCGCCACCACATGGACATCCCCAAATGCCGCCGCGGCACGCGCCAGCGCCAGCAAACCCGGGCTATACACCCCATCGTCATTGGAAACCAGGATGCGCATGGGTCAGCACACCTGCAAGAGGCTCGCCGAATTCCGGTCAGCTCTTGCGTGAGGGCCGCGCACGGCCGAGGCCGGCAGCGCTGCTATCGCTTTGTCGCGCGCTTTTTTGCGGCCTTCTTCGCGGTCTTTCGTGGCGGCACTGTGGCGCCTTTCGCGCGGGCCTCGCTCAAGCCAATCGCAATCGCCTGCTTGCGGCTGGTGACGCGCTGACCTGAACTGCTGCGCAACGTGCCCGCCTTGCGGCGCCGCATGGTGGACTTCACTGCCTTGGCTGCCGCCTTACCGTACTTGGTCATCTCGATGCGCTCCCGCCGGAGCACCTGCAAGCATCGTTACCGGCCGGCGAAACGAAACAGCTCGAAATCCGGGTCGCGATCCCCGGCAATGTCGCTGGCAATCATCTGCGATGCCAGCGCCGCGAAGGTGATGCCATTGCCGCCAAAACCCATGACGGCGTAGCAGCTCGGCAGCCCCGGCACCGGACCAATCGACGGCGTGCCGAGCCGCGAGGTGCCAAACGACCCGCACCACGCGAACGCCGGCGTGGCATCGATGGCCGGCAGCAGCGCCGCCAGCCGGCGCTGGAGCACGAGCGTCTTGTGCGGCAGCCGCGCGTCGCGGGAAGCCTCGTCGGCATACGGCTCGTCCTCGCCGCCGCAGATGATCCGGCCGTCGCTCGTCGCCCGCAGATAGAGATACGGATCCGACGCTTCCCACACGAACGGACGCCGCGTCCATAGCTGTCGGGGCTGACGCACCGTGGCAATCGCCCACGTCGATGCCACTCGGTGCCCGCTCCGCGGCACTACGCTCGGGATCTCGTAGCCGGTGGCGAGCACGAGATGACGGGCGTGGATGACACGACCCGTCGACGTCGTCGCCGCGACACCGCGCCGGCTGGCATCGATGCCGACAATGTCCACCGGCGACAACACACGCGCGCCGCGGCGCGCCGACAGGCGCAGCAATGCCGCCGCCAGACGTCTCGGATCCGCGGCAATGCTGCCCTCGCTGAGGATGGCGGCACGGCCGGAGATACCGAATGTCCGGCCGACGCGCCGCGGCTCGAGATACTCGACTTCGAGACCGGCGCGCTGGCGCGCCGTACATTCGCGGCGCAGATCCCGCCGCCCCAGCACCGTGCCGTCGAGGTACAGCGACTCACGTTCCTCCAGGGCCACGTCGATGCGCAGGCGCGTGATGCGCCGCTGCAGCGCCGTCACGGCCAGCGCGGATCGCCGCCAGATGCGCGACGCGCGCGCCCAGCCAATGGTCTCGGCCAGGTGCGACAGCGGCACGTCGAGGTCGTACTGGATGAGCGCGGTAGACGCAGGGGTCGACCCGGACACCGGCGGCCGTCGATCGACGACGGTGACCGCGTGGCCGTCGGCGGTGAGCCGTTCGGCCAGAAGCGCACCGCTGATACCGGCGCCGACGATGAGCACGCCGGTGGCGCGTTCGCGGCGATGCGGATGATGAGGTACCGGTGCGATGCGCGCGGCCTGCCACACCGACTGGCCGGTACGCAGATCACGCTGGCGGCTGAGAACCATCGCGGGTCAGGACGCCGCCGTCCCAGGTGCGTCGAAATCCGGCGCGGGCATCATCGCGAACTCGAGTCCGAGTTCAGTGCTGGCCGACCGGAACGAGAGCAGCCAGCTCGGCCACACCTTTCTGGAACAACTCCAGAATGTGACCGCTGGTACGGTAGTCATCGAGGATGGCGGCGCGACGGCTGGTGCGGAGGTCGCCAATGACGTAGGCCAGCATCGTCGCCATCACGCGACCCTCTTCCGTGCCGGTGGCGGCAAACCGCTTGCGGAAATCCTGCAGTGTCGGTTCGAACGACGCCTCGTGCCACCGCTCGACGCCCGACTCGAGCTGGAGAAACGCGTCCAGTGCCGACGTGTAGGCGTCGGCCGGCGGCATGTGCCAGAAGGACACGTTGAGGCCGAACTCCGGGAGGTACACCGGCAGATACAACGTGCCCTTGACGGGCACCTGGCGCAGCAGCGCCGGGTTGTAGCGCTGCACCTCCGCCGTCGTGAGCTTCGTCCGCCGCGTGATCTCACCGATGGGGATGGCGCGCGGCGTCCGCATGGCGAAAATCCGCTGCTGCTTCACGTCGGTGCGAATCCGCTCGACGTTGGCCGTGTTGCCAAACACCATTTCGGCGTAGCGGAACGAGCGCACGCCGTAAGTGCGATAGAGGTCGCGGTAGCGCGCCAGGTCGACACCACGCAGGTCCCTGGCAAACTGCGAGCCCATGAAATACTGCTCACGTGCGGTGGCGCCGCCCAGCCTCTGCCCGTTGATGATCGTCCGTCCCACGTTCACGCCGCCGGCATGATGCTCGGACAACGCCGGGATGAAGCTCCCGTACATGGTCGACAGGATGGACAGGTAAGCCGCGCAGTAGGGCGCCTGCGTCGTCTGGTTGTAGGCCTCGATGGTTTCGGAGGCCAGACGATTGAGCGTCTGCCAGTTGCGCCGCAGCCACTGGCA
>CAZZGM010000171.1:0-6875 GCA_964653955.1 uncultured Bifidobacteriaceae bacterium
TCGACCTCGGCACCAAACGCAGCTACCGCGGCCTCATCCTCATGGCCTTCATCATGGCGGCCATTGCCAGCCGCCCGCACGAAGTGCTGATCATCCTGGCCTACGCCTACCTGGCCTGGGGACTCATCGAGTGGCTGCTCGGCCGGATACGGGCGGTGCGCGCCGCGTGAGGCGGGCAGCCGCCCGATCGGCCAGAGGACACCTCACGTGGCTGTCGCCGCCGGCCGCAGCGGCAGCCACACCGTGACGGTGGTGCCGCGCCCCCGCTCCGACTGCACGCCAATACGTCCGCCGTTGGCCTCCACGTTGCGTTTGGCAATCGTGAGCCCCAGCCCCGTGCCGCTGGTTTTCGTGGAGAAGTAAGGCTCGAAGATCCGCTGCACGGCATCTGCGTCCATGCCCACGCCGGTATCCGTCACCTCGAGCCGCACGGCCGCCCCATCCGGCTCGAGGCCGCCACGAATGTCGAGGCGCCCGCCATCCGGCATTGCATGCAGCGCGTTTTCAATGATGTTTGTCAACGCGCGGTTGAGCAGCAGCGGATCCACATGCACGATGGGCAGGTCGGCGGGTATATGCACGTCCATCTGCACACGGCCCGCCAGGCCGGCGCGATACGGATCCACCAGATCGCCCACGAGCGTGTCGAGACGCACCGCCACGGGCCGGGGTTGCGGTGCCGAGGCGAAGCTCGAGAACTCGGCGGAAATCTGCCGCAGCAGCCGCACCTGTCCGAGGATGTTGGTCACGCAGTCGTCCACGAGCGATCCGAGCGGCTTGCCCCGGTCGGCGTGCACCCGCTGCAGATGTTGTGCGTTCAACTGGATGGGCGTCAGCGGATTTTTGATGTCGTGCGCCACCTGCCGCGCCATGTCGGCCCACGCCGCCAGGCGGTTGGTGCGTTCGAGTTCGGCGCGCTGGCGGTGCAGGTCCTCGGCCATCCGGTTGAACGCTTCGACGAGACGCCGCAACTCGTCGCGCGAGGTCGCCACCACGCGCGCGCTGAGATCGCCACGCGCGATACGCCGCGTCGCCCGCGTGAGCCGGCTCACCGGGTCGGCAATCCGTTCGGCCATCCAGTAGCCAATGCCCGCGCCAATCATGATGAAGAGCAGGGCAGACAGGAGGACCCGCCGATCCAGTTCTTCGATCTGGGCCTCCACCTCCTGCTGGCGTGAGGTGAGCGGCACCACCAGCACGGCATCGCGTGCGTCGATACGGACCGGCGCCGCGGCCACGAGATATTCCACCGGTCCGACGGCTTCCCGGCTGGCAAACGACGGACGCCCTTCGAGCAGAATCGCGCGGTACACCTCGGCCGGCGTTCGCGTCGGCAGCAGTCCCGACGCAAACAGGTTGCGTTCGCTCGAGGCCAGCAGTCCCGGACCATCGAAGATGTTCACGTCCTGCGCGATGACGCGACTCAACCACACCACGACGTTGTCATCGACGACGGGCAGCGCGGCCAGGCCGCGCACCTGCAGGCTGCCGAAGTCTTCGACCACGCGGCTGGCAACGGTGGCCGTGCGAGTCGCCTCCATCTCGATGTCGGCAAACAACAGTGATGCGAAGTAGGCGCGCGCCACGAACGCCAGTGCCACCACCGGCACGACGGCCGCCGCCACGAAGGCGAGAAACAGCTTGCGATAGAAGCTGGCGCGCACCTCGCGGAGCAGTGCGCGCCCCGACGTCGGCGTGCGCGCGGCCACCAGTCCGTACACCATCGCGGCCAGGATGGCGGCCAGAAACGTGACGAAGCCGAGCGACACGAGCTCCGCCATCACGATGAGATGGCCGAGACCGGTGTCGGCGCGTGTGCCCAGCACGTAGATGCCGCCGCGATCGTTCAGGACGTAGGCGTCGTAGGCCTGGCCGTCGCGCGTGACGCTGGTCCAGAACGGTTCACGCGTGGTGCGCGCACGCGTGAAGTCCTCCTCCGGCAGGGGCCAGGCACGGCTTTCCGACGAGAACAGCACCCGGCCGCTCCAGCCATAGACCGCGAAGCTCACGGGCGTGGGCGGTGGTGCGTCGATCGGCTGCGCCGACCGCAGCACGGCCACGTACGGACTTTGTGCCGACACGAACGACAGGTTCGCGTAGTCGAGCATCAGGTGCACCACGACCTCGCCGGCGCGGCGTACGCGGCCGTCGGCCTCCTCGACGCAGATGGCGCGGCCGGCGTGGAGAAGCCGGCGCTCCTCCGCGAAGAAGGGCGAGACCTCCTCGAACACGTCCCACTCGCAGTCCACCTCTGGAGCCGTCTGGGCGCCGGTCACGTCAGGCAGCTTCAACGCGAACCGGCTCACCAGCGTCCCGTTCACGTCGTACAGCTCCACGCTGGACGTCAGCCGCAGCCGTGACAGCGCCGTGCGCGACCACACGCCATAGGCCGCATCGCCAGGGGGAGCTCCTGGCGGCGGCGTGCCGGCGGCCTGCGCCAGATCGGCCAGTCCATTCAGCTGATCGATGTCGGCCAGCGTCTGCGCCAGCTGCGCCTGGAGCGTCTGCCGCTGTGTTAGGACCTCCGAGGCATATCTGGCCTCCACCTGATCGCGGCGTGCCCGGGACGCCGCGTCCACCAGCGAGGGGTAAAAGACAATGGACGGGACGACCAGGCCGAGGACGAATGCCGTCAGCCGTGCGGCCTGCGAGGCGTGTTTCAGCCGTGCGCGGATATACCCGATGCGCCAGGCGGCCGCGGCAATGAACGCCAGCGCCAGCGCGGCCGGCAGCGCTGGCGTGAGTGGTGTGGTCAGGCCGGCGGCGACCGCCACCACGAACGGCAGGGCCCAGCAGAGCAGCACGAGCGCCTGTGCCGGAGGCCCCCATGCGCGCACCGGCCAGGGCAGCAGCGCCATGCGGAACAACACGACGCCAAGCGAGGCCACGGCCGTGTTGAGCACGACCACGCCGGTCAGGATAGCGAGGCGCGACCAGTCGAACGGCCGCAACCCGAAGTGCAGGATGTCAGCCGGGACGCTGGCCACGCCAAACCGCAGGAATGCTTCGTACACCACCACCAGCGCCGCGACGAGCGCCGCCGCCACCATGTGAGTGGCCACCATCGCTCCGAGTGCGGCCGGCTCGCGCGCCACCACCCAGGGCACACCGCGGCGCGAGCGCCGCCAGTGGTCCAGCGTGCTCCCGGCCAGGGCCGTGAATCCGGCGACCAGCAGGCTGCTCAACAGGAAATGCGCTGGTGATGCGAAAAACAGTGCCGGCGTCACCCAGGACATGCGCGCCGACGAGGCCAGCGGCAACACGTCGGGACCGGCTACCAGAACCAGTGCCCCATCGAGCAGCCACCAGCCCGCTACGAGCAGCACGGCCACGCCAGCCGTGGCGGCACCGGCCACACGCAGCTCGCGTGTCACGCGCCTCAGGTCGAGCAGCGGACCGGCCGCCAGCAGCAGGAACACCGCCAGCACGCCCAGCGTGGCCGCGCGGATGCGCTGTCGAAAACGCAGGCGTGCGTCCGCCAGCGTGGCCGCGGGAACCTCGAAGCCGCCCAGCGGCGCGCCGGCCATGCTCAGCAGGGGCAATTCGTCGGTGTCGGCCGCACCTCCGGCATACGGCGGGCGCACGGGCACCGGAACGATGCCGGTGTTCAGCACATACTGGTCGCCCTCGCCATCATCCGCCGCCGGCGCCAGCTGGGCCTGGAGGACGAGTACCCCCAGCCGCTCAGTCGCGCTCCCTTGTTCGAGCAGGGGATGGACACGCACCAGCAGCAGGCCCTGGGTGCCCGGCATGAGAAACAACGACTGGGAACCCATGACGCGCGCGTCCGGCACGTCCACGGCGCGGCCCGCCCAGGCCAGCGGTTGGCCCGTCGCGGCGTACACGGTGGCCGCCACGGCGGGCTCACCAGGCGGAACCACACGCTCCAGTTGCACGAACAGCCGCCGGACGGCGGCCACATCCTGTTGTGTGGCGAGCGCCAGATCGGCCGTGTCGATCTGTACGCGTTCGACCACGTCCACGAGCCGGTGTTCGATGTCATGGACGACCTCGAGCACCCGGGCCGACACACGCGCGCGCGCCGCGTCTTCGTCGCGGCCGAACCGTTCGATCTCCACGGCCCAGCCGCCCAGCGGCACGAGTGTCAGCGCGACGACGCCGGCCACGGCCAGGCGAACGAGGGCGCGTATGACGAAGGTGGTGGGCGACCGCATCCGTGCGGTCATTGTATCGGGGTAAGATGAAGGGCTTCATCCCGCCCACATGACTGCCTCACGCGCGCTCAAGCTGCTGCTCAAGCGGGGCGCCCTCATCGCCGCGGCCAACTGGCCGGTCGTGCTGGTCCAGTTCGTCGCCGACACGCTCTTCAACGCGCTGCTGGCCGTCCCCGTTGCTGGCGGCGTGGTTCTGGTCATGCTCCTGATAGGCGCCCGGCCCGCCGACTTGTGGCAATTCGACCTCCGCCAGGCCATCCCGGCCCTCATTGGCGTGCTGGCGGCGCAACCAGCCGCGCTGGCCGCGTTTCTCGGGGCGCTTGGCCTGGTCGCAGCCGGTGCGTCGGTGCTGATGTTCGCCCTGAAGGCGGGCACCGTCACCGTGCTCGTCGCGGCGGAACGCGAGGCTGGCCCCATCGAGCACCCGCCGCTGCGGGGCGCAGCGCTGGCGCGCGCCAACGCCTTCAGCATCGAACGCTTCACCGCGGGCACGCGTCGCCTGTTCCGCCGGTACCTCACGCTGGGCGTCCTGCTGTCGGTGGCCTACGGGATGGCCGTGGCGGCTTATGCCTTCCTCGTGTTCGGTGGGCCTTCCACCGCCACCCGCGGCGGTACGCTGGCCGTCACGCTGGCCTCGGCGTGGATGGTCGGCCTCGTCACGCTCATCAACTTCCTCTATCTCCTCACGCAAATCGTCATGGCCGCCGACGATTGCGGCGTGCGCGACGCGGCGTCACGCGTCGGCCGGCTGCTGGTGCGCGAAACCACCGCCATTCTGGGCGTGCTGGCCGCCATCCTCGGCCTGATGATCCTCGCCACGGCGGCATCGGTGCTGGCCACCGCCGCCCTCGGCCTCATCGCGTTCGTCCCGTTCGTGGGTCTGGCCGCGCTGCCACTTCAGATCATTGCGTGGCTCGTGCGCGGTCTGGTGTTCCAGTATATCAGTCTGGCCGGCGCCGCCGCATACCTGCGGCTGCACTGCCTGTCGCAACCGGGAATGACCGGCGAATCGGGCGAGACGGCTGGCGCCTGATCTCAGCCTGACCTCAGGGGACGACGGCCTGGCCGGGCAGGGCGTCGAGGGGAGCCGGTGCCTCTTCGATGCGCGGCGCATGGCCCTGCAGGCGGCCATCGCGCGTCAGCGTGATGAGCCGGGCGCCGGTGGCGCGTGCCGCCGCGTGGAGATATGGCGGCGCGCTCATTTCGCCGCTCACGGGAAGCGTACCGATGGTCTTGCCCGTGATCGCATCGAATGCCGTCATGGCTGTGGCCAGCGGCACCATCACCACGCCGTCCATCAGTTGTGGACCGCCAATGGGCCGTGACGGAAGTTCCGCCGTCCACCGCAGGTTGCCGCTGCGCCGATCCACGGCTCTCACCACGTGGTCGCGCGCGACGAAATAGATGTGGCGCGAGTCGCTGGCCGCCGGCCCGCTCGACGCACCACCGACACGCCAGCGCCAGCGCTGCCGGCCGCTGGTGAGGTCGAGACTGAACACCGCGTTGCCCGAGGTGCCGACAATCAGTTGTCCGTCCACGGCCCGCAGGCTCGTCACCCGGCCGGTCAACGTGCGCGTCCACGTTTCGGCGCCACTGGCGAGGCCGAGCGACATCACGCGGCCGCCATCGAGGCCCACGTACACCCGATCCAGACCGGCCGCCGGTGCCGTCGTCAAGGGCGAGTCGAGGGTGGCCTGCCACACCACGGTGCCGTCGCTGGCGCGCAGCGCCGCCAGCGTGCCCGAGTCGTTGGAGCAGAGCAGCCATCCGGTGTCCCAGGTCACCGTGACGAGGCGGCCGGGCAGCGGCACCTGCCACTGAGGACGGCCGGTGCGGCCCGACACGGCCGCAACGCCGTCGCCCGTGGCCACGAACAGCAGCCCGTCACCGGTGGAGGGCGAGACCGTGGTGGGCAGATGACGCTGCCAGAGCACTCGACCGCGACCGAGATCGACGGCCGCCAGTTGACCGTTACGCAGGGGAACGTACGCCGTGTCGGCGTCGAAGGCCGGCAGGGCCGCCGGCGGCTGATCGAGCGACACGAGCCATCGCGGATCCAGCGTGGTCAGCGACACGGCCAGTTGGGCCAAGGCCACCAGGATCAGCAGCATCGCCAGCTATAATAACGTTCTTACCTCGGTAGCCTGTGGCACATCAAACCATACTCGTCCTCGACTTCGGTTCACAGTTCACCCAGCTCATCGCGCGGCGTCTGCGCGAGTTGTCGGTGTACTCCGAAATTCTTCCGTTCGACACGCCCATCGATGCCATCAGGGCGAAAGCGCCACGGGGCATCATCCTGTCGGGCGGCCCGAGCAGCGTGCACGACGAAGGCGCGCCACGGCCCGATCCGGCCGTGCTCGAACTCGGCCTGCCCACGCTCGGCATCTGCTACGGCATGCAGCTCATGACCGATTTGCTGGGTGGACAGGTCGGCAGCGCACCGCACCGCGAGTTCGGCCACGCGCTCATCCGGCGAACCGACAACGGCACGCGGCTGCTGGCGGACGTATCCGCGGAACTGAAGGTGTGGGCCAGCCACGGCGACTTCGTGGCGGCGGCACCGGCCGGTTTTGCGGTGACGGCCACCAGCGGCAACGCGCCGGTGGTGGCCATGGAAGCGCCGGATCGCGGCTACTACGCGCTGCTGTTCCATCCCGAGGTGGCACACACCGAGCAGGGGACCGACATCCTGCGCCG
>CAZZGM010000172.1:0-6851 GCA_964653955.1 uncultured Bifidobacteriaceae bacterium
TCCACTCCTCGTGCGCCTTCAGGAACACCGGGCCATCGCCGGGCAGTGTCCGCACCGCCACGCGGTTGATCCACGTGTGCGCGCGAACGCCCCAGGCCAGGGGACTATCGGCGGCCGCGATCACGCACGCCGCCGTCACGGCCAGCAGGAACAGACGTCTGGACATGGTGGTCTCCTCAGCGTCTCCGCTAGAACAGGAGCCGTGCACCCAGTTGCACGTAGCGGCCTGGGCGCGTACCGGTAATCCGTCCGAAATCCGCTGCACCATCACGATTGACGACGGCACCGGTGCAGCCGGCAATGCTGCAGGAGGCATTCAGGCGGTTGAACAGGTTTTCCGATTCGACCATCAGCTCCAGTGAACTCGACTGCGTGAAGCGGATACGCCGCGACACGCGCAGATCCACCTGGAAGTAGTCGGGGCCCGTGAACGCATTCCGGCCGCGGAAGGGCAGGCGGTCGTTGAGCACGAGGTCGTTGTTGAGATCCGCGCCAGCCAGCGCGTTGACCGGGAAGCCGCTGTTGTAGAACACCAGCGTCGAGAACTGGAACCCGTTCAGCCAGCGGAAGGCTCCCTCGGACACATCCGGCGTCACCGTCGCCTGTGCCGACGCGGTGTGGCGCAGGTCGCCGGGGCTGGGGCCCCAGTCGCGCTCGGGATCGGAGGGATCGGCCAGGGCGCCGCCTTCCATGTCACCAATGCTGCGCGCCTTTGCGTAGCTGTAGTTGGCACTCAGTTGCACGCCGGCGCTGAGCCGCTGGCGCACGGACAGATCGATGCCGTGGTAGCTGCCACGGCCGAGGCTCTCCACGAGATTGATGGCGCGGAAGGCCGGGTCGGGACGATTGGCCGAGCCGGTAAACACGGGCCGGCCGTCAGGCAGTGTCGACACCACCGGACCGAGATTGATGTCGCGCGCGTAGGGCGCGTCACGGTGCCCCCAGTAGCTGTAGCCAAGCGAGAACAGCAGGTGGTTCGACAGCTGGCGCTCCACGCTCACGCTGGCCTGGTGCGCGTACATCGTCTCGAAGTCCGGTGAGAACACCGTGATACTGGGTGGCGTCGAGAACGCGGGATCGGCAGCCGCCAGCAGACCGGGAAATTGCGGCGCGCGCGGATCGCTGCCGGGCACCACATAACTCAGGACACGGCGCCCGTTGATCTGCGCCGCGTTGAGGATGAGGCCGAGGCTGGTCGTATCGTAGAACAGCCCGTAGCCGCCGCGAATGGCCGTCCGCTCACTGCCCAGCGGACGCCAGGTGAAGCCGAGGCGTGGCGCGATGTTGTTCGTATCGTTCACCACGCGGCGCGACAACGGATGCGGCGCTTCGGCATCGAGCAGCGGATAGCGTATGAGTTCGTAACGGACGCCGGCACTCACCGTCAAATCGGTGCCGACGCGCATCTCGTCCTGGAAGAACGCGTTGAAGTAGTAGTAGCGCTGCTGCAGCGACGGATCACCAATCTCCTGCTGCAGTTGCGTATAGGTGAACGGCAGACCGGTGGCCGGGTCGATGTTGCCCGCCACCGTGTTGAGGTAGTGGTCCAGCGGCGACACGGCGCCGCGTCCGCCGGCGGCCGGCAGCCCCGTGAACGAGAACGCTCGCGTCTGCGCGCTGGTGACGTCATAGCCGGTGGTCTGGAAGTCGAACCCGGTCTTCAGCGAGTGACGCCCCACCGTCCAGGTGACGTTGTCGATGACCTGCAGGCTGGCTTCGACGCTGGCGGAACCAGCCAGCGGGTTGACGCCGAAATTGGCCACACCGGTGATGTTGATGTGGGCACCGTCCGGCGTCGGCTGGCCGTAGGGCGCCCGTTCTTCGGCGCGGCGATTGAACCCGACACGCAGTTCGTTGAGCAGGCTGTCGCCAAACGTGGTGGCCAGCTGCGCGCCGAGGCCATACATCCGGTCCTTGAACGACACGCTGCGGCTCGGCGTGGTCAGCCCGCCACCGGCCCCCGGCTGATCGTTGGTGAAACGGTTGTAGCGAACGAAACCACTGTGCCGATCGCTGGCGCGAAAGTTCACCTTCAGGCTTGGCGTGTGGAAGGTTTCGCCGAACGGCGAGTTCCCGAGATCGGCGGCCGGAATGCCGAGCGCGGCCGCGGCCGAGGGATTGATGGTGACCGGCTGCGGTGCCTTCAGCGGGTTGTACTCGTAGTTGGCGAAGAAGAAGACGCGGTCGCGGACGAGCGGCCCGCCGGCATTTCCCTGAATCATCCACCACTCCTGCTGCGGCTTCACGCTGGCCAGCGGTGGCCGGGCGGCCCACGCATTCGGCCGCACCAGCGTCATCGTCCCGCCGCGAAGCATGTTCGTGCCCGAGCGGCTGACGACGTTGATGACGCCACCGGCGGCTCGGCCGAATTCCGCGGAGTACGCACCGGTGAGCACCTGCATTTCTTCGACGTTCTCGGGCGTGCTGATCACCAGCCGAATCTGGCGGTTCGTACGGCGCTGCGAGTTGTCGAGTCCATCCATCGACCACGTCATGCGGTTGTGCCCGCCGACGAGAAACTGCGTGGTGCCGAAGCCCGTGCTCGGCAGGCCCTTCACGCCGGGTCCGACGAGGTGGAAGTTGTAGACGTTGCGGGACGTGATCGGCAGTGACCGCACGGCCTGCTCGTTGAGGACCTCGCCCGAGGCGCCCTGCCCGGCCAGCACCATCGCGGCATCGGCCGTGACCGTCACCGTTTCCGCGGCGCCGCCGATCGCGAGATCCACTTCCACACGCACACGTGAACCCACGCTCAGACGAATCCCCGACCGCTGGTACTCCGCGAAGCCGGACGCCGACACCAGCAACTGGTATTCGCCGACCTGGAGCAGCGGAAAGCGGAAGTACCCGGACTGATCGGTTTTTGTCTCGTGGATCTGGTTCGTGCCCAGATTGAGTGCGACCACTGTTGCGCCGGGCACATGCGCCCCGCTGGGATCCCGAACGACGCCTTCGATGGCTCCGTCCGTCGCGTTGCTCTGCCCCACACTCGCGCCGGGCAGGCAGAACGCCAGCACCGTCACCAACCACCACACACGCAGCATCACGACCTCCGGACCGCTCTCCGTCGTCATGACGAAGAGGCCGTTCGATGATCGCGGCCGGGGATGACAGCATCGGGACGGCGCCGTAACTTCTCGGTCGACTCGACGCAACGGCAGAACGACAACGCATGCGCGGTTGGTGCAACGTGCGCCTGGCCCTCGACACACGCGCAAATGCGGACGTCACGACACGCGTGCGATACGGCTGGGGCGGCTGGGCGAGAAGTCAGAACGTGCACCGACGCTCTGGTATAGTCGGAGGCTGGGCATCGGGCCACGTGTCCGACAAAGGCTCGCAACACTCAATTTCGAGGAGGCATTGAAATGCGGCAATTCCGGTTCCCCGTGGCAGCCTTGGTGGCGGCTGCGCTCTGTACCACCGCGCTCTATGCGCAGAAGACGACGCAGGTTCACCCCGGTAAGGGCGGCAGCCCGCACGTGAAGAGCGAGTGGGCGATTGACGGCGCCAACATCTCCATCGAGTACGGCCGCCCGTCACTGAAGGGCCGCGCCGAAGCCGACCTGATGCCGAGGGGTCAGGAATGGCGGACAGGGGCCGACGAGGCCACCACGCTCGTCACCGACAAGGCGCTGATGTTCGGTTCGCTGCACGTGAACCCCGGCACCTACACGCTCTACACCGTTCCCGGCAACGACGGCTGGCAGCTCATCGTCAGCAAGAAGACCGGCCAGTGGGGCATCCCCTATCCGAAGGGTGAAGACCTGGGCCGCGCGCCGATGACCGTCGGCAAGACCGCCGCGCCCGTCGAGGAGCTCACCATCAACGTGGAAGACACCGCGCAGGGCGGCACGCTCCACATCGAGTGGGGCACCACGCGCGCCAGCATTCCGTTCACGATCATGTAGTGGACCGTATCAACGAAACCTCGAGTGCCAACATTGGCGCTCAGCGGTCTGTTTCGGCCCGGTCCTGCGGAACGGGTGCTTTAGAAGTCGACGATACAGGCCAGTAGTGGCCGGACGGGCGTCCGCCCGTCCGTTCCCGATCGACCGGTGGCAGCAGGTTGCCTCTGCCGCCGGTCCGTCTCTCACAGCATCGACAGCACGCGCGTGTAGTCCTCCGGATCGTCCAGATCCACGAACGCGCCCTCATCGTCCACCTCGACATCCAGCAGGACGTTCGCGTACGCACGAACGACAGGTTTGGCGCCTTCGGCGGGGTCGGCGTCCCGCAGAACCTGGAAGACGCGCCGGTCGAACAGCACGGGATGACCGTGCACGCCGCGCCGCGCCGGACGGACAATGGGCGCGCCCGTCTCCTGCCACGCGCGAAGCAGGGTTCTGACGGTGTCAGGGGACACAAGCGGCACGTCGACGAGGGTCATCAGGATGCCGCGCACGTGCGGGGCGTCCACCGCCTCCAGTCCGCGCAGCAGCGACGACAGCTGTCCACGCGTCCAGCCGGGATGGTCCACCACCGCCACCCGGGAGTCCGCGACAGATCTCAGTGCCTCACGAACGGCGCCTGGATGAGCGCCGGCCACGACGACCACGCGCGTGACGCCGGCATCGAGCAGCGCGCCCACGCCGCGCGACAGTACCGTGTGGCCCGGCCCCAGCGGCAGAGCCGCCTTGGGCTGCCCCATCCGCGATGAGGCACCGGCCGCGAGCACGATCGCGGGAATCATCGGATCGAGTCCGTCCCGGTGCGAAGCGACCAGGCCAACAGAGGCTCAGGTAAACGGCCCGGCTCCCGGAACCGTAATCCTTGACTTATGCCGTGTCCCTGCCTACACTTAGCGCCCAATTCCAACCAACTCGCTCCCCGGCGCCGGCCATTCTCTTCTGGCCTCATTGTTTGATACCACCGGTATCTGCGGGTGCGGCAGCCCCTGGGACGTTCCCAGGGACTAGGAATCGGAGGATACGGGTATGCCGACCGGAACGATCGCACGACTCCTCATCGACAAGGGGTTCGGGTTCATCCGGGATGAGTCCGGCCTTGAACACTTCTTCCACCGCAGTTCTGTGCGGGGGACGGTGTTCGAACTGCTTCGTGAGGGGCAGCGTGTCGAGTTCACCCCGGAAGAGTCCCAGAAGGGCCCGCGCGCAGGTGATATCCGCCTGATCGAATAGCGGCACTTTCGGTTTTCCTGCAAGTCGTTGTTAGCTTCCCCGTCCGGCCCCGTACGCTGGGGCCGGCGTCTCAGGTGTTCGTCCCCACCACAATTCCACACGGGCCCACACGGCGCCACCGCCCACAGGAGCCAGCCACCATCACGTGCGTTGCATATGGCAGTACGGGTGTGTGGCGGAAGCGCCTGGGAGTCGAACCCAGCCCGCCCCTCATGGGGGCGGCAACCGGTTTTGAAGACCGGGAGGGCCACCGGGCCCCGGTCGCTTCCGCCCGCGATCATAGCAGCGCGTAGACGCCGGCTGGCGGTGCGCGCGGGAACCCCGTGCTGATCGATCGGCGCACGCGGTGCCGAAAGGGCCGTGGATACGCTCTACTAGTCCAATTGCTCGAGGTGGATGTCGGCGGCCCGTGGTCCCGTGCGCGTGGCTTCCGGCGTGAAGCTCACCCGCTCGCCCACCCACACACTCTCCATGCCGCCGCGGACATCGCTGGCCACGAAAAACCAGTCCATACCGCCATCGTCTCGAATGAAGCCGAACCCGCGTTCCGGCTCGAGCCGGATGATGCTGCCGTAGGGCATCTCAACCTCCTGTAAATACGCGCCTGACTCGTTCCAGCCAGCCTCCGGCCGTCAACTCGCCGGTGCCGGGATTGAGCGTCAGTACCTCGCCGCCTACGCCACGCACCCAGTTGTCATCGGCGCTGAGCGACACGAGTGCGGCACCGCGAGCCTGCGCAATGCGCACCACGTCCCGGGCGACGCGCGGCACGGCCTCGGCCGGCAGGGTAGCCGAGGGATGCTCCGCAATGATCAACACCGGATTCGGAGCCACGGCCCTGGCCAGCCGCACGCGCAGGCCTGTTTCGGCATCGGCGCGGCCGAGTGGCTGGTCCCACACACGCTCGGCCAGACCGGCCTCGTGCGCCAGCGCTTCCACCTGCGGCCGCATGTCCGGCGCAATGGGATCGATGTTCAGCGTCAGCGGCATCGCCACATTCTGCAGCACGGTGAACATGTCCACCAGCACGGCGCGATGGCTCACCAGGCCCAGGCCATCCAGCGCGCGCAGCCACGCTTCGCTGTTGTCGATGGACCGCGTGTTGGTGCCAAACAGTGTCACGTCACCCTGGTCCGGCAGTGCCGCTCCCGTGACCAGGTGTACGAACATTTCGGCCGCCGGCGCATCGAATCCCGTCAACGTCAGCGTCCGGCCGGGTTCGACGACGAGCGTCCGCATCCGCAGCGGACGCAGCGCCGCGTAGTCCTTGACGAGCGCGCGAATGTCCAGCAGCGGCGCGGTGGCCGTCATGATCGGGCGCGGGAAGTCCGAGCGGGCGCGCGTGCTTCCAGGCGCGCGAACTCGTCGGCCGGCAGGTGTACCTGTCCCAGCATGGCCCGCGTCTCGCCAAAGCCATGGAAGTCCGAACCGCCACTCGTGGCCAGGCCCAGCGTGGCCGCCAGCGCCCGATAGTGGTCGCGAACGTCAGGCGCGTGGTCCGAGTGGTACACCTCGACGGCATCCAGCCCGGCCTCGGCCAGCGGCGCGATCAGGTGGTCCTTCTTCGTGACGCCGGGATGCGCAAACGACGCGATGCCGCCGGCGGCATGAATCAGCTCGACGACATCGAAGGGTGACGGGCCGGTGCGCTGGACGAACGCGGGCTGCCCCTGCGCCAGGTAGCGGTCGAACGCTTCCTGCACCGACGCC
>CAZZGM010000173.1:0-6823 GCA_964653955.1 uncultured Bifidobacteriaceae bacterium
CAGCGCGGGGTCCAGGTTCGACAGCGGTTCGTCGAACAGGAACGCCTTGGGGTGGCGGACAATGGCGCGGCCCAGCGCGACGCGCTGGCGTTCGCCGCCGGAGAGTTCCGCCGGTTTGCGATCCAGCAATGGGCCAAGCCTCAGCAGCTCGGCTACTGGCCGCACACGCGCCTCGACGTCGGCTCGCGCGACACCACGCATACGCAGGCCAAAGCCCAGATTGTCCCGCACGGTCATGTGCGGATAGAGCGCGTAACTCTGGAACACCATGGCCAGGTCGCGCGACTCGGGAGGCACGTCCGTGACATCGGCGCCGTCAATGCATACGCGTCCGGACGTGGGTAGGTCGAGGCCGGCAATGAGACGCAATACGGTGCTCTTGCCGCTGCCCGACGGGCCGACGATTGACAGCCGTTCACCGTCGGCAATCTCCAGCGACACATCCGCCACCGCTGGCCGGCTGGCTCCTGCGTGAACCTTTCCTATCCGTTCGAGCGTGATGGCGGCCATGAAGCTGGTGTCTCCCTATCCCTTGACCGCACCGGACGTCAGTCCGCGGACGATACGCCGCTGAAACGCCAGGACGATGACGGCCACGGGCACTGACGCGACAACGGCCGCGGCCAGCACCTGGCCCCAGGGCACCTGATACCGTCCGCGCAGCAGCGCAATGGCCACCGGCACGGTATGCCGGTCCGGGCTTACCGTGAAGGACAGCGCAAAAAGAAACTCGTTCCACGCATAGAGAAACGTCAGGATGGCCGTCGTGGCCACGGCCGGCGTCGCCAGCGGCACGGCCACTTCGAACGCGGCGCGCAAACGGCTCGCACCATCCAGCCGTGCGGCGTCCTCGAGATCCGCGGGCAGGTCCCGGAAAAACCCGACCATGAGCCACACGGCCAGTGGCGTGGCAAAGGTGAGGTACGGCAGTACGAGACCAGGGATGGTGTCAATCAATCCCAGCGAGCGCAGGATGAGGAACAGCGACGGCACGACCGACACCTGCGGAAACATCGACACCGCCAGCACCCCGGCCATGAGCATCGTCTTGCCGCGAAAGCGCAGGCGCGCCATTGCATACGCGCACGGCACCGCCACCAGCACCGCCAGCAGCGTTGTCGCACCCGCCACCAGCACGGAGTTGAGCACCGGCCGCCAGAACTGGCGTTCGGCAAACAGTGCCCGATAGTGATCCCACACCACGCCGATCCCGGCCGGCGACGCAGCCCCGAACAACGCCGCCTCCGGCCTGAACGACGACATCACCATCCAGCCAAACGGCAGCACCCAGATGACGAACAGCGCCGCCGTGGCCGCGCGACGGACAGGCCCGGTCATCGTGTCCTCCGTGACGAGGTGCCCAGCAACCGTGCACAGGCCACGGCCAGGGCAAAACCCATCAGGAACACGATGACGGCCAGCGCCGAGCCGTAGCCGAATCGCAGGTTCTGGAGGAGCGACGTGAAGGCATATAACGACACCACCTCGGTGGCCGTGCCTGGTCCACCTCCCGTGAGAACGAACACGAGGTCGAACACACGGAACGCATCGAGCGCGCGGAACACGAGCGCCACCACGAGCGCCGGCTTCAACAGCGGCAGCGTGATGTGCACGAAGCGCTGCCAGGCCGATGCACCATCCAGCCTCGCGGCTTCGTCCAGGCTGCGATCGATGCCCTGCAGGCCGGCGAGCAGCAGCAGGGCCACGAACGGCGTGGTCTTCCACACGTCACCGAGGATGATGGGCACCCATGAGGTGTACGGTCCAGCGAGCCAGCCGGACCCTTCGAACATGAAGCGCCACAGCAGCGCGGCCACCACGGTCGGCAGCGCCCAGGGCAGCAGTACGAGCACACGCGCCAGACCACGAAAACGCAGCAGCGTATCGAGCGCAAGTGCCAGCACCAGACCAAGGACGAGTTCAATGGTCACGCTGACGGCCGTGAACCCGGCCGTATGCGCCAGTGCTTGAAGGAAACGCGGATCGGACATCGCCTCGCGGTAGTTGCCAAGGCCGGCGAACGGACGGCCCAGCCATGGCAGCCGCAAGTCGTGCTGGAAGAATGATTCCCACAGTGTGATCGCCAGCGGCGCCACCGCCATGACCGCCAACAGCACCAGCACGGGCGCCATCAGCCACCACGCCAGACGCGCCTCGCGCGCTTCGATCGAACTGGTGGACCGCATCAACGACACCTCACGTGTCGACATTGGCGCTCAGCGGCCTGTTCCGGCCCGGTCCTGCGGAGCGGGCGCGTTGGATGCCGACGACACAGTTCACCGGGCGATGAACCGATCATCGCGTCTCTCCGTCGAGACCACTGCGGCGGAGAATGGCCCGCAGCCGTTCTGCCGCGCGTGCCAGCGCCTCGTCCGGCCGTTCCTGGTCCGTGAGCGCGCGATGCAGATACACCTGCAGTTCACCGGACAGTTCCGCATACACCGGCGTCACCGGCCGCGGAACGGCTGCGTCGATGATGCGCCGGGCTTCGGCGGGAGGCACCGGCAACGCGTCCGTCAGCGAGCCGTCGTCGTACAGGCTTGGCCGCGCGGGAAACTGGCCGGCGGCCTGTGCACGTTCGATGAGCTGTTCGGGAGCAGTGAGGTACTGGACCAGGCGCCATGCCGCCTCGGGATGCCGGCTTCGTGCATTGATGGCAAGTTGCGCGCCGCCCAACGTGGCCGCTTCCCGTCCTTCCGCGCGCGGCATGGGAGCCACGGCAAACCGTCCCGCAACTGCTGACTCGTCATCGTTCAGCAATGAGGCCGCATACGGCCAGTTGCGCATGAAGAGCGCGCCGCTGTTCTGAAAGGCAAAGCGCGTCTGCTCCTCCTGCCACGTGAGCACCGACCGCGGTACCACGCCATCGGCAATCGACTGCCGCATGAACGTCAGGGCACGCACCGCTTCCGGGGAGTCCACCACGACCTGTCCACGTTCGTCGAGGATACGCCCGCCAAACGCCGACAGGTGTTCGAGGAACACACAGACGAGGCCTTCGTAACGCGCTCCCTGCCACAGCAGTCCCTGAGTAACGGCGCCGGTGGCCAGATGCGCGCGCGCCGCGGCGTCGAGTTCGGCCAGTGTTGCGGGGGGTGCATCGAGCAGATCGGTGCGCCAGTAGAGCATGCCGACGTCCACCAGCCAGGGGATGGCAAACAGCCGGCCGTCCCATTGGTTGGCCGCCACGGCCGCCGGGAAAAAGTCGGTCGTGTCGGGATTGAAACGATCGAGCGGCAGAATCCAGCCGGCCGCCGCAAATTCCGGCGTCCAGATGGTATCGAGTTGCAGCACGTCCGGCTCGGGCACCCACGCGTTCAGCCACTGCACGTAGAGCTGATGACGGGCGTCGGCCGAATCCGGCGTCACGCGCACCTCGACCGGCAGCTCCGGGTTGAGACGCGCAAACCGATCGATCTGACGCCGGACAATGGCGCCTTCGGTACCAAGGACGCTGCCGGAGAACGTCAGCACTGCTGGCGCGGGCGCGCAGGCCGACAGGCCAACAACCGTCAGGAGCAGCCACCGCAGGCACGCCGGCATCTGCCCATTCCGCCAAGGGATGCGGCCGAGGTCAACCCCGAAGTGTGATCGGCTCAGCCGCCGCGCCGGAGCTCGCAGTGGGTTCACACGAGCGGAGGCGGGTGGATCGCGACGGCTTCTTCGTGTGCGGCAAACTGGTGAACGGCCTGAGACTCGGCAACGGCCAGCGGCTCGTAACCGCGGCCTTCCGGGAATGCCGCGAGGCAAAGGTCGCGCTCATCCGTCAGGTACTCGTAGCCCATCGTCTGCCACCGGCTGTCGGGGTCCAGCCTGAGATAGCGCTGCTGGCGGCGTTCGCGATCCTCGGCCGTCATCATGCGCAGGTGATAGATGATGAGGTCGGCCCTGGCCCAGTAACCGTTGGCCAGGCGGCTGTTGTCTGGTGCCCACTGCCCATGCAGCGCGCGATAGCTCACGTCGTGGTCGGGCCGGTAGCGGAAGAGCCGCGCCTGTTCCTTCGTTCCCCACACACCGTCGGCTCGATAACGGTCCGGCGAGTCCCACAACTCGCGGAACGCCAGGTTATATGCCTTCACGCCGTCACGTTCCGCACGGGCAATTTCAACGTCGGCGCGCTCGCGGAAGTGCCGTTCCACCCGTTCATCGGCATCGAGCGCAATCACCCATTCCGCGCCGTGACGTCCGGCGGCGTCCACCAGCAGCCGTCGGTTGCGGCGTTCGTCCCATACGTGCGGCGTCCGCGGCTCCACTCGCAGCACTTCGCGCACGGCGGGATGCGCGGCCACGATGTCACCCGATCCGTCCGTGGACCCGTCGTCCAGCGCGAGAATGCCGTCGACTTGCTGAGCAATGTTGTCGAGGAAGCCCGGCAGGAAGCGCCGTTCGTTGCGAAACGCAATGATGCACAGCAGGCGCGAGCGGCGTGCGGCTGTGTTGGCTGACATCGACGTCACGTCAGGCGCGCGCCACGCGCCGTACGCGTAGGCCGCGGCACCAAACGGCAGCCACGGCAGCGCCAGCGCAAACCGGGGCCAGTCGCGCCACGGCAGCGACCGCAGGCTGATGCTGAACGTCCGCCGCAGACGCCTGATGGCGCTGGACGCGACAATTTTCTGCGCCGGCCCTCCGTGAATCTGCGCGTGCAGGATGGCCGCCCGCCAGCCACGCTCGTAGTGTTCACCCAGCAGCGTCTTTGGCGTCGTCGGGTGCCGGTGCACCGTCCGAACGTCGCTCCTGAACACCGGATGGACATCGCGCAGGCGATGATTGAACTCGGTGTCTTCACCGGCACGCAGGTCGCTTCGGAATGGCCCGTGCTGCGCGAAGAGGGCGCGCACGTACGACACGCCGAAGTGCAGACGCACGTCCGGTGGTGTGCCCGGCAGGCGCGCAGAGAACAACAGGTGATGGGCCGCCATCACAATCGGATTCCATGACGCCTGGCTGACGACCGCGCTCGACACCACCTCGGCGCCGGCAGCGTGCGCGGCCAGGCGGCCTGGTACCCAGCCCGGTTCGGCCACACAATCGGCGGAAAGGAACGCGACGACGGGTTCGTGAGTAGCGGCTATGCCCACGTTGCGTGTGCCCCCGGGGAGCAGGCGCGTTCGTACACTGATCACGGTGGCATCGACGCCCGTCGACGCCACGATGCTGGCCGCCTCGTTACCACCACCTGAACTGACCACCACGATTTCCGGACGTGGGTGCTGCGCAGCCAGCGAGCGCACGGCCGTGTCCAGATGCGGCTGGCCGTCGATGTGCAGCACGACCGCCGACAACCTCGCATCCTCCGGCACGTGCGTGGCGGCAGACGCCGGATGTTCGGGAATGGCGGCGGGACGAATCAGAGCCCGGCCAAGCCGCTGGCGCCAGCGGACGAACGTGCGGTGCCGCCACGATCCGTTGGGCATGAGCCGCAGACGTATCTTCCAGAACAGCGGCAGCACGCGGCGGAAGAAAAACCCCGAACGAATGGTCGTGAGTTCCGCGCTGAGCGCGTCGACCTCCGCACGCAGCGCGTCGGCCTGCGCCCGTGCGGCGGCCATCTCGCGTGCATGGGTGTCCCGGTCGATGGCCACCGCCGCCGCCTGCACGTCGGCGTCGTGAAGGCGGCGTTCCACGTCTTCCCGACCGTCGAGCCACGGCATGGGGAACGTCCGCTGCAGCCACTGCGCGTAGGCGGCATGCGCGGCCAGCGCGTCGGCGTGCGAGTGTGGAACGGCAGGCGCATCGGCCAGCACGTCACCGTACACGCCACGCAGGCGTCCGACCACGCGGTCCAGATCGTGGATGTCCCGAACGATGGTCGCCACTTCCCGGGCTGCCGCAGGGTCGTAACGATCCAGCTCCTTGCCCACCAGCGCGGCGCGGTGCGGTGCCGTCATCACCTGCATGCCGAAGTTGCCCGCGCGCAGGCGATCGATGTTGCCGGGCGTCACCATGGGGCCGAGCCCTTCGACGTCGCAGAGCACCACGGCCGCTCCGGAAGCCATGGCCTCGAGCGCGGATCGGCCGCGCGCGAAGACGACGTCGTAGGTGTGCAGGTGATCCTCCGGCCGCTCCATCGGGTTGCCGCAGTTGATACCGGCCACGTCGAGGTCCATGCCACGCGCTTCGCACGCGTTGCGAATGGCCTCCACCCACGGCTGATCGTTGGCGTGGTTGCTGAACAGCAGCGCGCGCCGGGGCGCCCCGGGCAACGAGCCGCGCTCGGAGAAGCGCGAGAGGTCGACGAAATTGGGCAGCACCACCACGCGCTCGGGTGCGACGCCGTTTTCCGACACCAGCCGCTCGCGCGTGGCCTCGCTCACCGCCACATAGCGGCGAATGGACGGATGCCGCGGCGGCGACTCTTCCCAGGGGAGCCAGCCGTGGCAGACATACACCGCGGGCACGTGCGGGAAGTGCGCCAGCGCGGCCATCGTCGCCAGGTGGTGCTGGGCATGAATGAGGTCGGGCGGCTCGGCAATCTGCGCCAGGTCATCCACCACTGGAATGCCGTGGCTGCGGATGGTTTCGGCCAGGGCACCACGCCGGGGCGCATAGACGATGGGCGAGTGCCCATGGCGGCGGAGCCAGCCGGCCACATCGGCGGCATACAGCTCGCTGCCGGCGCGGTGCTCGAGGGCGCGCGTGGTCAGCAGGACACGCATGGTCCGGTGGCTGACGCCGGCACGGGCGCAGGCTCAGGTGTTGGGGGGAACACGAGGGGGTGCACCGCGGCACATCTTAACGGATGTACCAGGCAGCATTACGACGTTCGACGCCACGATCGACTTGATTGACTAATCAACTCAACCCGGCTAGCCTGTGCGGC
>CAZZGM010000174.1:0-4215 GCA_964653955.1 uncultured Bifidobacteriaceae bacterium
CCCAGCTCGAGTCGGACGGCCAGAAGATCCGGCCGGCGGAGCGTTACGGCCTGCACGCCGAGCATGATGGGCACGTTCGGCCCGTAGATGTCGCCGTCGAGGATGCCGACACGGCTGCCGGCCTTGGCCAGCGCCAGCGCCAGGTTGACCGACACGGTGGTCTTGCCGACGCCGCCCTTGCCCGCGCCCACGGCAATCACGTTTCGCACGCCCGGCACGGGTGTGCTGCCCTTCTCGGCCACGCTCGTCGACCGCACCTGCGCGGTCATCGTCACCTGAACATCCGTCACGCCCGGCAGCGCGCGCACCAGTTCCTCGGCCTGCGCCTGCATCTTGTCCTTCACGGGACAGGCCGGTGTGGTGAGCTCGATGTCGAACGCCACCTTGCCGCCGTCGACGACGAGGTTCTTGATGAACCCCAGCGACACGATATCGCGGCGAAGATCCGGGTCGATGACCGCCGAGAGGGCCTGTAGAACGGCTTCTGGATTCATGGGCAGATTTCGAGCTTACCATGCGTATCCTGCGGTGGCGCCTGAGACGGCTTCGGGATAGACTCTCGCGGACAGACATCTTCCAAGGAGATCACGATGGTCGACGCGACACCTCCGGGGGTGCCTCCGGTGCCGCCTGTGCCACCGCCAGTGCCGCCACCCAGCACGTCCAATAACCGCACGGTCATGATCGTGCTGTCCTACCTGTGGCTCCTGGCACTCATTCCCCTGCTGGTCGAGAAGGAGGACAGGGAGGTGCAGTGGCACGCCAAACACGGCCTCGTGCTGCTGCTTGCTGAAATCGTGCTGTGGGTGGCCCTGACGATGGTGAACATCGTTACCGGGTTTTTCATCGGCTGTCTCGTGGGGGTTCTCAGCCTCGGCCTCTGGGTGGCCATTGTCATCGTGCACATCGTGTGCATCGTGAAGGGTGTCAAGGGCGAGCGCTTCATCATCCCCGGCATCAGCCAGTACGCGGACAAGTTCTGACGCGCACCACTCTGCTGGTCATCGTAACGGCCGCGGGCATCCTGCTCGCGGCCGACCTTTCCCGTGCCCCCCAGGCACAACTCGCCACTCGCGCCGTGCTCGGCGGCATCCACCTCTATCAGGCCACGCTCTCGCCGCTCTACACGCGCGCCGGCGTCATCTGCCGGTTCAAGCCTTCGTGCAGCCACTATGGCGAAGCCGTGGTCCGGGAGTTTGGTGCGGTGCGCGGCGGATGGATGGCCATGAAACGCGTGTTGCGCTGCGGCCCGTGGACACCGCTTGGCACCGAAGATCCGCCGCCGGTGGCGCAGACGGCGTACTACCGGTAAGACGCGCGCCTCAGGCGTGAAACACGCGGCGCCCTTCGTCCTTCAGCAGCACCCAGCACGAATAGGCACCGAGCGCCGTGCCGAACGGCAGCAGGACGAGGTTCACGACGGCCAGGCCCAGCGCCAGTAGCCGCGCCGACGGACGATAGCTGCCGAGCGCCCGGCCAATCCAGAGGTGCAGCCCCGCCCACAGCAACGCCAGCCCCGACAGCAGTGCAATGCTGAATGCCGTCACCCGCGCGGCGGTTGGTGACGTGACCGGTACCGGACTCGCGCCGGTGGAAATGGCCAGCGCCCCCGCCGCAACGGCACCACCGGCCAGCGCCACCAGCAGGAAGATGGCGCCCCACACGAGATAGAGCCAGGAAAGGATGTCGACGTGCCGCTTCACGAGCGTGACGTGACGGCCACGCGCACGTGCACGCACGTCCGCGGTCCGCGGCGGGGAGTCACGACAAAGCGCAGCCGATCGCCGTCCATCGTGCCGGGTGGCACGCGGACGTCCACGGCAAGCGGCAGCCGCGCGTGGCCATCACCAAGACACGCCGTGCAGGGATCGTCCCACACCTCTCCGCGGCCGCCGCAGGCAGGACATGTCTGACGCAGTGCCAGCGGCAGTGTCACCACCGCGCCAAGCACCGCCTGCGTGCGTTCCAATTCGAGGTCCGCGGCCACCACGGGCATCACGTCCGCGTCGCCGGCCAGACGACGGACGGCATTCGCCGCCGCCTGCGCCGACGGAAAGTCGATGGCGACTTCGTCGGTCAGCGAGCGGCGGTACGCACGATCGTCAGGCGCAATTGCCTGAATACTCGCGTGAGATCGATGCAGTCGTCGTGGCAGCACGTCGGGCGTACGATATACCATGCGCGCATGGCCGCCAAGGAATGTCCGATGTGCGGAGAGTTCATGCGCCTCGTGACGCGCGAGAGCACCGAACATGTGCCAGGGCTACCGCGACCGGTGGTGCACCAGACGCGCGAATGGGTATGCCCGGAGTGTGATTATTTTGAAGAAGTCGACGACTAACGCGCGCCAAGCGTGAGCAGGATTTCCCTGCGGAGCACGTCCTCCACTTCGTCGAACGCCAACGGGCTTTCGCACTCGTCGCAGAGGCACTCGATGACACCGGGACGGCCTTCTTCCGCGGCATCGACACGTTCGCCGTCGATCTGCACGACGTGCATTTGCAGGGTCTTGATGAGAAACGTGCGGGCATTCCCGCAACTCGGACAGGTCAACGCCACCAGACGGGCTCTCCTTTCGGAACGGCGAGGATTGTACGGGATGCTTCAGGTGAGACAAAGCACATTCGTAGCTCAGGTATGCAGCACGTATATCACGCGCCCGTCCACCTGGCGGCCGGGATACTGCTGGCGCACCGCCTCCACATAGGCCGCCAGCTGCCGTTCGTGCTCTGCGCGCGGGCGTCCTGTCTTGAACTCCAGCACCGTCACGGCAGCACCCGCCACGATCAGGCAGTCCACGGCTCCCCGCTCGACCACGCCGTCCGCCCGTAAGCGTGAATACGCCGCTTCGAACACCACCGAGGCATCCGCCGGCACGTCCGAGAGGGCTTCGCTGTCGAGCAGCCCCTGGCACAGCACGGCGGCGCGGCCGGTGATGTCCGTACCGGCGTCGGCAGTGTCGGCCAGAGCGGTGGCCAGGGCGGTCAGCGCTGGCACACCGGACACGCCGCGCGTGCGGGCCTCGGCCAGCAGCCGATGCACCAGCAGCCCGAGGCTTCTGGTCGAACCATGGCCGTCGGCCGTCGACACGTCTTCCTCCTCCGCGGCACCAGCAGTGGCCGCGACGCGCGGTGTCCCGTCCGGCGGCAGCGGCACCACGTCGAACGCGGCCACGGGCGCCGGCATCGGAGCCGCGCGCCACTCGCGCGGCGTCTCGCCAGCCGGAGGCACCACACGAATGGCATGCGTCCCGGTGGGGCCCGTCCACTGACGGACGACCGCCTCGTCCTGCGCCGACAACAGAAGCTGCAGCGTCGGCGGCAACAGCCGGCCAAGCGATCCGCGGCCGGGAGCAAATCGCCCGTCCGTCGTGGTGGAGGCTGCCAGGTAGAGCCGATCCCGCGCGCGCGTCAGTGCCACATAGAGCAGGCGCTTGCTCTCTTCGGCTTCGCGGGCATCTGCATCCTCGTCGGCTTCGCTTTCATGCACGCCGATTCCCACCATCGGCTCACCTTCGTCCTCATCGACGCCAACACCGGCGCTGACCCGGATGGGCGCGCGGCCGCCGCCACTCCCGCGGTGCAGATTGACGACGAACACCACCGGAAACTCGAGACCTTTGGCGGCGTGTACAGTCATCAGGTTGACGGCATCGGCCGCGTCGATGATGGCGTTTGACTCGTCACCGCCCGACACGAGCTGGGCGAAGTGCGTGGCCAGCCGGCCGAGCGTGGCGTAGCCGCGGTTCTGGATGCGCCGCAGCAGGCCACGAATTTTCTTGAGGTTCTCCCGCGCCTGCGCCAGACCCGAACCCGCCAGTTCCACGGCGTAGGCCGATTCGGCCAGCACCCGATCCAGCAGTTCCGCGGGCGGCAGCCGATCAACCAGCGGCAGCCATACGGCCAGACTCGTCCGTGCCTGCCGCAGCCGCGCAATGTCGCGAGCGTCGATAGCCTCCGGCCATGCAGATCCGCCAGGCACGAGCGCATCGGACAGATTGGGTGCAAGCTGCTTCAGCGTGTCGTCACTCACGCGCACGAACCGCGATCGCAGGAACGCCGCCGCCCTGAGGTTCGACTGCGGCTGCGCGAGAAACGCCAGCAGCGCGAGCACGTCCTTGATTTCGTCGGCGTCATAGAAGCCGAGCCCCTTGTAGACATAGAAGGGCACGCGGCGTGCCGCCAGCGCCTGCTCGATCAGCCGATGCCCGTCGCG
>CAZZGM010000174.1:4225-6814 GCA_964653955.1 uncultured Bifidobacteriaceae bacterium
TGACACCGTCGTCCAGCAGGCGCGCCATCTCCTCCGCCACCGCTTCGGCCTGAGCCCGCTCATCGGGAGCCGTGACGAACCCGATGGCATCCGGTCCATCACCGGCACTGGTGGCCAGCGGAAACCGGTCCTCGTCCGAATACCGGAACGCATCGGCACGCTCCGGCTGCTTGTCGACGGCTTCGCACACGTCGTTGACGAAGTGCAGCAGCGGCAGTACCGATCGGTAGCTGCGCGTGATGGCCGCGCGCGCGGGTTCCTCCGGCCGGAGCGCGTCGATATGCCGGGCCGCTGATTCCAGTACGGCAACCTCGGCATCGCGGAATCCGTAAATGGACTGCTTCCGGTCCCCGACGATAAAAATCGACGGCGGAATGGCATCGTCTCCCGTGCCGTGCCCTTCGGTCCACGCCGACATCAGCTCCCGCACCAGCCGCCACTGTGCGCGGCTCGTGTCCTGGAACTCGTCGACGAGCAGATGCCGGTAGCGCGACTCCAGCTTGAAGCGGCTGCGCGAAAACTCGTCGCGCTGTTCGAGCAATGCCAGCGCCCGCTCGAGCACGTCCGAAAAATCGAGCACGCCGTGCGTATCGAGCGTGCGGCGATACTCATGCACGGCCACGGCAAACAGCCGGCGGACGCCACGGGCCATGACGATGTTGAGGTCGTGCTGGAAGCGGAGCAACACGTCACGAACGAGGGGTCCCAGAGCCAGCACGTGCGCCTTGTGGGCTTCGTAGTCGGAGACGGAGCGGAACTCGGCCTTGCGATGCGCGATACGCTGGCGCGGTTCGCCCTTTTCGGTCAGCACCAGCGCGCACAACCGATCGAGCCCGGCACGCAGCCGTTCGTCCGGCAGCGGATCGGTGGACGCGAGGCGGCGAACGTCGTGGGCAAGCAACGCAAAATCCGGTGCGTCCGGTCCACGTTCCAGAAAGGCGCGCGAGCCACCCGGCAAGGCCGCCAGCGCCGCCTGCAGGGCCCGGTGGGCACGGCCGCAGGCCTCGTCGACCTGTACCGGGTCGCGCGCCAGAAACCTGTTGAGCGCGTCCGAGGCCACCAGCCGCCGGTCCAGCAGGATGGCGAGTCCGCGTCGGATGGCGGGTTCGCCAAGCTCGGCGAAGACCAGCGAGACGTCCGGATCTCGTTGGGCCAGCGCCCGGCCCGTCCTCAACGCGCGATCGAGCGACGCCGACACGAGACGAGGCGTTTCGGTTTCATCAGCCAGGCCGAATCCGGGATCGACGCCGGCTTCCAGCGGAAACTCGTACAGCAGCGACAGGCAGAACGCGTCGATGGTGCTGATGGTGATTTCGGGAAACGCGTCACGGACCTCGCGCCAGCGTTCACCGGCAATGGCTCCTTCGCGGTGACGGGCTCTCAGCGTGTCGAGCACACGCTGCCGCATTTCCGCCGCGGCCTTCCGCGTGAAGGTAATGGCCAGAATGTTACGCGGGGCTACTCCTGCTTCCACGACGAGACGCACGTAGCGGTCCACGAGCACGCGCGTCTTGCCCGTTCCGGCCGAGGCTTCCAGCGCCACGTTGCGGCGGGGATCCGTGGCGAGCACGCGCGCCGCCCGGTCGCGTTCCACCTGCGGGTCCGGCGGCTCCGGTGCCTCGTCGAAGTCGAGCCGGCGCTGCTCACTCATTGGCGGCCTCGACGAACGCCTTGCGGCACACCGAGTCGAATGGACACATCTGGCACAACGAACGCGGCACCGGCCTCACCGGAAAATGCCCCTCCCGCGCATCGTCGATGGCCTGGAGCATCCGCCCTTCGGCTTCCTGCAGGACCTCGTCCAGCGACTGGCCCCTGACAGGTTTCAGCGCCTTGACCGGGCGATCGCCTTCCATCGACAGATAGACGGCTTCCGACGGGACGCGCGCGCCGTGGCGCGCCGAGCCGAGCTGCTGTGCCACCGCAGACGTGTACACCTGCAACTGCACGGTGCGTTTGAGGTCGGGCACCACGCGCGCCTTGTAGTCGATCACACGGAACGTGCCGTCGCTCAGCAGGTCGACACGATCGACCTTCGCACGCAGAGGGACGAGGCTGGTCGTGCCATCGGCGCGGCGGAAGGTGAACACATCGTCCAGTTCGTATTCGATGAGGCGGCGATCGACCGGCGTGGGTCGCTCGGCTTCCATCGTGAGAACACGATCGATGATGCCGGGGCCAACCGCGGAGCCGACGAGGCGGACACGTTCCAGCGCCGCCTCGCCCGCCGGCAGCGTGGATAGCGCCTGCTCGGCCAGGTCGAGCAGCAGGAGCCTGGCGTCGGGCACACGTTCCGCGGTAATGCGGCTTTCACCGCGGCGCTGCCACTCACGAAAAAATTTCTCGAACAGTGCATGCAGGAAACGTCCACGCTCCCAGGCGGGAGGCGTCTCCTCGTCTTCCGGTTCTTCCTCGAGAGCAAGCACTTCCGAGGCGAAAAACTGGAACGGACACTTCAGATAGCGGTCCACGCGGCTGACGCTGATGCCGACGTTGACCGCCGGACGGACGCCGGCGAAGAACAGTTCCGGTTCGAGATAGATCTGCCCGTCGGTGATGGAGATGACGTTGGTCGGGATGTAGGCCGAC
>CAZZGM010000175.1:0-6058 GCA_964653955.1 uncultured Bifidobacteriaceae bacterium
GAGTAGTTGTAGGAACAGCCGCCGGCCTGGTCGACGTTCTCGATGCACAGCTGCATCGACGGGATCGGCGTTTCGCCGCCGAACGTCTGCGCGTAGATCTGGTCGAACGACGTCCCCGCGTACACGTCCGAGCCCTGCGTCTGCTTGGGACGCGCCTGCGTCAGAAACACCGCGGCACTGCGGAAATGATCGGCGCCGATTTCTGGCGGCAGGAACGCTTCGGCATTCCGGCAATCGGTGTTCGACACGATCGTCAGGTAGTCACGATACGCCTCGAGCGGCTTGAGGCTGCTCGGCGACAGGTCGAACGCCCGGCCCGTCGCGGCCGGCGCCCACATGTTCTGCTTGATGCCGAACGCCGTGCTGCCCGCGGCGCCATGAACCATTTCCATGGCAATCAGCCGCACGGGCTGCTTGCGCGACTGCGCCGATGCGCCAGCCGGCAGCATGGCATCGAGAAACGGCAGCGCAATGGTGGCGCCCATGCCACGAAGCACGGTCCGGCGTGACAGAAACTGACGGGTCAAGAACATTGTCGATCTCCCGATTTCGTGATCTGGCGATCTCGCGATCGCCATCTTCCGATCACCACATCATCACATCACCACATCGCTACATCTCGTGATCTTGCTAGCGCGCAACCTCTGTCGTTGTCGCCCCTGCTTCCGGCAGCCGCACCCGCTGGAACGCCGCACTGTCGACGATGCCGTTGATGAACGCGCTCATGCGGTAGTCGCGCGCGGCCGCCTCGCGGATGATGCGGCGCACGGCCGGCATGTCCGCCGGTTCCACCCGCCGCCCCAGCGCGTAAGTCATGAGGCTTTCGGTGAAGCTCAGCAGGAACGCGTCCTTGTGACGCAGCACCGCACCGCGCAGCCCGGCAGCGCCTTCGATGGTCGTGCCGTCGTACAGCGTACCGGCCGTGTCCACGGGCACGGTGCCGTCGTTGATGCGATACCGGCCCGTCGCGTCGAAGTTCTCGAGCGCCAGCCCCAGCGGATCGATCACGCGATGACACGAGTTGCACGCAGGGTTGTTGCGGTGCTGTTCCATCCGCTCGCGCACCGACAACGCACGGCCCGATTCGCTGGTGCCCTTCGTTTCTTCCAGCGCCGGCACGTTGGGCGGCGGCGGTGGCGGCGGCGTGCCCAGCAGCACCTCCATCACCCACTTGCCGCGCAGCACCGGCGACGTCCGATCGGCAATCGAGGTCAGCGCCAGGACACTGCCGTGCCCGAGGATGCCGCGGCGATATTCGGGCACCGTCACGCGCCGGAAGTGCTGTCCGGTGACGTTGGGAATGCCGTAGTGCCGCGCCACCCGGTCGTTCACATACGTGTAGTCGGCCGTCAGCAGGTCCAGCAGGCTGCGGTCCTCGCGCACCAGACTCTCGAAGAACAGCTCGGTCTCGCGCTTGAGCGCCAGCGACAACGTCTGATCCGCGTAGGGAAAGATGATCGGGTCCGGCGTGGTGTGCAGCAGATCCTGGAGGCGCAGCCACTGCGACGCAAACCGCGTTGCCAGTGCGTCGGCGCGCGGGTCGTCCAGCATCCGCTGCGCCTGCCGCCGCAACTCACCCTGCCGCCCCAGACGCCCCTGGCCGGCCGCTTCCAGCAACACCTCGTCAGGACCGCCACCCCACAGGAAGAACGACAGCCGCGACGCCAGTTCGTAATCGCCCAGCCGATAGCTGTCACCCGCCAGACGCGCCGGCATTTCTTCCACGCGAAGCAGGAACTGCGGGCTGGCCAGAATCGCCTCGAGCGCCTTGGTCACGCCGTACTCGAAGTTCCGCTCGGTGCGGCCGCGCGCGTAAAACACCATCAGCCGATCGAAGTCCTTCTCGCTCACCGGACGCCGGAACGCCAGCGTCGCCAGACGCCGGACAATGGCCGACGCGCAGGGACCTTCTTCATCGGAAGCGGTGGGCCGGCACGTAAAAATCATGCGCCGGCTGGCGGTGTCTGACACGCCGGTCACGCGGTGCGGCCCGAGGACGCTCAGACTCCGGAGGTGCGGCAGCGTGGTGATGCCATAGGCCGTTCCGATTTCGGTGTCGGCCATCGTGTGCTCGATGGGCGCCATCAGGTCGTTGACGAGCCCTTCGAACCGCTGCAGGAACGCCGCCGTCACCCGGTGCGCTCCGGCCGTGACATGAATGGGCACGCTCCTGATGGTCAGGCTCGTCTTCTCTTCACTCATGGCCGGGTCGATGTCGAAAATCGCCACGCGCGCCCCGTCCACCGACACCTCGATCTTCTCGTCCGCTGCCGTGCGGCCATAGAGCAGCCCCAGCGGCTCGGCAAAGAAGTCCATGCTGAACACGTAGTCGCCGTCGGCTGGAAAGGTGTGGTCCACCGAGATGCCTCCGCGCGTACCCAGCGGTGCCCCATCGGCTCGCTCGAGCTGCGAGGCCGTCTTCGGCAGCGTGTAGGTGGCCTGCGTGGCATGGCTTTCCGGATCGCCCACGGCCAGCATGGCGACACGGCTGGCGGCGCGCAGATACCCTTCCATCAGCGTCGGCGAAAACGCCTGCACGTCGGCGACGTTGTCGAAGCCATTGCTGATGGTGTCGGCCGGCAGGAACGCCGTGACGTCGACATCGATCCCGACGAGCTGCTTCACCGCGCGGGCGTACTCGGCGCGGTTGAGACGCTGGAACGGGCGCCAGCCGGGATCGGCCACGGCGCCGACCTTCGCATCCATGCGCGCCTCGAGTGCCGACGCCAGACGCCCAAGCTGTCCGTCCGCAGGACGACGGGCACCGGCCGGAGGCATCATGCCGGCTCTCAGCTTCCGGATGATCTTTTCGGTGGTGTCGGGCGACTCGTCCGCCGCCGTGGTCGTCCACCCTTCCAGCGACAACCCGCCGGCCTTCGTACGGTCGCTGTGACAGCCTGCGCAGTATTGCCCCATCATCTGCGCCTGCTCGGCAGGAGGAAACGCCGCGGCGTGCGCCACGGCGGGCGCCGGACCTGACGGTGCAGGTGCTGCCGCCCGGGGCGGCCGAGCTGGCTGCGCCGCTGCGTCCTGTTCCTTCACGGGCTCGAGGGCCATCGCGCTCAGCCCGAGTCCACCTGCCACCAGCGCCGCTGTAACGAGGTATTTCATGGGTACCCGCCTGACGTGTCCGGGCAGTATAGAACAAAGGCAGAAGGCAAAAGGCGGAAGGCAAAAAGGAAGGCAGAAGGCGGAAGCGAAGGCTCCAGACGGAAGGCAGAAAAGGTGGGAGACAGAAGCGAAAATTTTTTCGCCTTCTGCCTTGTGCCTTCCGCCTTCAGAACGCCACGAACGGGCCCAGCAGCAGGGCCATGACGAACCCCACGGCGCCCACCGCCAGAGCTCCGGCGCAACCAACCGCGAACGGCTTCAGGCCAACCCCCTTGAACACCGAGAAGCTGGTATTGAGGCCCACGGCCGCCATGGCCGTGCCCAGCAGCACCTGCGAGGCCCAGAAGTCCCCCAGCGTCCGCGTAGCCGTGCGCCACGCCTCGGGTGTCAGCACACCGAACGCCGCCCCCGCGGACCCGAGCGTGGCATCGCCAATGGTGCGCACGACCGCCATCGCAAGGAAGCCCAGCACGAACCCCGGCACGTACTTCGTCCACGATCCGGCCGTGGCCGCACGGCGCATACCGCTGTCGCCGCCAGCGGCCGCCGTATCGCGCGCATGCAGCCACGTCAGCAGCGGGATGACCGCCGCCAGACAGATGTTGCGCGTGAGCTTGGTCACCGTGGCCACACGCAACACGGTGTCATCGCCGTACACCTGCTGATACGTGAGCGCCGCACCAATCACCTGCGACGTATCGTGCACGGCCGTCCCGAGAAACAGGCCAATGCTCTCGGAGCCCGACAGCAGCGCGTGCGCGAGATACGGATAGGTGAGCATGCCGAACAGGCCGAAGGCCACTACGTTGGCCACCGCGTACGCCACCTCACGCTCGTCGGCCTCGATGGCCGGCGCGGTCGACACGATGGCCGTCACGCCACAGATGCTGGTGCCGGCGGCGACGAGCGTGCCCAGGCGCGGCGGCAGGCCCATCCACCGGTTGAACCACCGCACGAACAACAGGCCGGTGGCAATGGCAGCCAGCACCGCCGGCAGGCCGGCCAGCCCCAGTGCCAGCACATCGAAGAGGCTCAGGCGAATGCCGACGAGGACAATGCCCAGGCGCAGGATAGTGGTGGTGGAGAACTTGAGCCCGGCGTTCAATGACGCCGGAAGCGGCACCAGGTTCCGCAGCAGCAGACCGAGGACAATGGCAACCGGGACGCCGGACACCGGACTGCTGCCGGTGAGTCCCTGCGACGCGAGGATGGCGGCTCCGAGCCAATCGGCCAGCCAGAACCCGGCCATCATCACCGCGAGCGCGGCCAGCACGCCAGGAACGTGTTTCATCGACTCATCGCTCCCATCGTGCCGGCACCCGTCTCTTATTGCTGGATGGCCTTCAGCACGAAGTACTCGTCGAGCGCCTTTGGACCCATTTCACGTCCGATGCCCGACATCCTGTAGCCGCCAAACGGCGCCAGCGCGTTGTAGCGCGCGCCGTTGATGTCCACCTGCCCGGTACGCATCTGCCGCGCCACCGCCATGGCGCGCTCCTTCGATGCCGACCACACGGCGCCGCCGAGGCCATAGATGGAATCGTTGGCCATGCGCACGCCGTCGTTCTCCGTCTCGTACGGAATCACCGACAACACCGGCCCGAAGATCTCTTCCTGCGCGATGACCATGCCTGGTGCGACGTTGGCGAAAATCGTCGGCTCCACGAAGTAGCCGGTCGGCAGGTGAGCGGGGCGGCCGCCGCCGGCCACCAGCGTGGCGCCGTCCGCGCGGCCGCGTTCGATGTAGCCGAGCACACGCTCGCGCTGCGCGGCAGACGCCAGCGGTCCAAGCTTCGTCGCCACATCGAACGGATCGCCCAGCGTGAGCTTGCCGAGCTGCGCCACCGCCAGGTCCACGACCTCGTCGTGCCGGGCACGCGGTACCAGCAGGCGCGTCAACGCCGAACAGGTCTGCCCCGAGTTCTGCATGGCGCTGTTCACGGCCGCCGGGATGGCCTTCTCCAACGGCGCATCGTCCAGGACCACGCATGCCGACTTCCCGCCCAGTTCCAGACACACCTTCTTGATGCCATCACCCGCCAGCGACGCCACGCGCCGCCCGGCCGACAACGACCCGGTGAAGCTCACCATGTCCACGCCAGGGTGCGTGACGAGCGCTTCACCCGCCACCGGGCCTTCGCCGGCCACGATGTTGAGGACACCGGCCGGCAGGCCAATCTCGTGAGCCGCGTCAGCCAGCATGAACGCCGACAGCGGCGCGAGTTCGGCGGGCTTCACCACCACGGTGCAGCCGGCCGCCAGCGCGGGGGCAATCTTGCACACCACCTGATGCAGCGGATAGTTCCAGGGCGTGATGCACGCCACCACCCCGGCGGGTTCCTTGACGACCAGCGAGTGCCCCAGCTCCTCTTCGAGCGTCGCGTTCCTGATGAACCGCGCGTTCATCGCGACCATCATCACCGGGAACTCGGCCTGCACCTTCTTCGCGAATCCGGAAGCCGTGCCCACCTCGTGGACGATGGCGTCGGTCAGGTGCGGCACACGGGATTTGAGCGCTGCCGACAGCTTCTCGAGCCACTGCGCGCGTTCCTCGACGGGCACGCGGCTCCAGGCATCGAATGCCGCGCGCGCCGCGCGAACAGCACCATCCACGTCGTCGGGCGTGCCCAGCGGCACGCGGCCAATGACCTGTTCGGTGGAAGACGACAGAACGTCTATGCTCCGGGAGCCACGCGGCGCCTGCCACGCACCGCCGTAGTAATGCGCCTCGTAAACCATCATAAAAATCGCTTCATTGTATTCTGAGGGTTCTTATGGACATCAAAGGACGAGCATTCATCGTAACGGGCGGCGCGTCGGGACTGGGACGCGCGGCCGCGGAAGCTATCATTGCGGCGGGCGGTTCCACTGTCCTGCTGGACGTGAACAGCGAAACGGGTGAGGCCACGGTCAGAACACTTGGCGCGCAGGCGCGCTTTGCCAGGGC
>CAZZGM010000175.1:6068-6785 GCA_964653955.1 uncultured Bifidobacteriaceae bacterium
GACGTACAGGCTGCCGTGGACCTGGCGAAATCGGCGTTCGGCAACCTCCACGGCGTGGTCAACGCCGCCGGCATCGGCCCGGCCGCCAAGGTGCTGGGCAAGAACGGTCCGCACGCGCTGGACCTGTTCGAAAAAACCGTACGAGTCAATCTCGTCGGCACGTTCAACGTGATTCGCCTGGCCGCGGCCGCCATGGCCCAGAACACCCCGCTCGACACGGCGCACGCGGCGTCCTTGTCAATACGGCGTCCATTGCGGCCTACGATGGCCAGATTGGCCAGCCCGCCTATGCCGCTTCCAAGGGCGGGATCGTCGGGCTGACGCTGCCCGTGGCCCGGGAGTTCGCCGCCATCGGCATCCGCTGCGTGACCATTGCGCCCGGCATTTTCGACACGCCGCTGCTGGCGGCGCTGCCCGAAGCCGCGCGTGTGTCGCTGGGACAGCAGGTGCCGTTTCCTTCGCGCCTGGGTAACCCGTCGGAGTACGGCGCGCTGGCGCGCCACATCATCGAAAACGTGATGCTGAACGGCGAGGTGATCCGCATCGACGGGTCGCTGCGCATGGCCCCCCGTTAAGCAACGTCTTCCCGGCGGCACCACACGTCAGGCCCGCGCGTATCCGGCATCATCCGATGTACCGGAACGTCCGGGCCTGTTCTTTGTACGAATGCGTGCGGCTCGCCCTGTGTCTAAGGTGAAAGCGCATCGCGCGCGGCGG
>CAZZGM010000176.1:0-6765 GCA_964653955.1 uncultured Bifidobacteriaceae bacterium
GACGCCACGATCGACTTGATTGACTAATCAACTCAACCCGGCTAGCCTGTGCGGCGAGGCAGGAACAGCGGGGTGCCCTCCACACGTGAACGGCTGATTGCCACCGCCATGCGGCTGTTCTGGGAAAAAGGGTACAACTCGACCAGCATTGCCGACATCCTGCGGGAGTCGGGTACCAACAGCGGCAGCCTCTACCACTTTTTCCCGACCAAACAGGACCTGCTGGTGGGCGTGCTCGAACACTATCGGGACGGCATCGAACCCATGCTGCTCGTTCCGGTGTGGAAGGACGTGGCCGATCCGCTCGATCGCGTGTTCGCGCTGCTCGACGGCTATCGCCGCATGCTCGTGGAAAGCCACTTCCGCCTGGGATGCCCCATCGGCAACATCGCACTCGAACTGGCGGAACCCGATCCGCCCGTTCGCGAACGCCTGGTCGACAACTTCAACGCCTGGACACAGGCGCTGGCCACCTGCTTCCATGAAGCCGCTCCACGCCTGCCTCCGGGTGTGGACGCCGAGGCCCTGGCGCGATTTGCGCTCACCACCATGGAAGGCGGCGTGATGCTGGCCCGCGCCTATCAGGACATCGAACCATACGACACGGCCGTGGCGCGCTTTCGCGACTACGTGGAACGTGTCATGGATTCGCCGCGTCCCGGGTAGCCGCGGAGCTTACAACAGGCCGGCCTTCGTCATCTCCTCCTGCTGATCGGTGCGCGAAATGTAGGACAGGATCCGCCATTCGTCATCCGTCCGCTCCAGCAGGTACGAGATGTCGAATTCGATGACACGGCTGCCGGTCTTTTCGAACTGCGCACCCCAGGTGACCGTCGCCAGCGCGTGCAGCGGGCTCAGCGTCACCTCACGAATGCCGTTGACGAGCAGCGCGCGCATGCCTTGCCGGCGATTGGACGCGCTCACCATCCTGAGCCACTCGCCAAAGCGCACGTCGTTGGCAAATGCACGACTGCCCTGCGGGCCACCGACGATGAACGTCGGCGCGTAAAAACCAGCCAGTTCTTCCGGCTGACGGCCCAGCGACACTTCGGCGTAGCGGTGGAAGAACTGCTCCAGCGACATGGCCGCCAGCATGCCACGAATCCCGCCGCCGGGCCCTGGTGTCGTAGCTGGCACCGCCGCAGTGCTACTATCTCCAGCGATTGGATGATGCGAGAACGCAATGCGTGACGCGCACGCCGGCTTCGACTGCTGGCCCTGAATTCTCCCCGAATGGGCTCGCCGTCGACATGGCACAGTCGACGTGTGGCCACACCGCACCGGACATCAGCATCATCATCGTCGGCTGGCGCCGCGCGCCCCGGCTCGCCACCTGCCTGGCGTCCATTGCCGCGCACGTTCCGGCGACGTTGGCCTGCGAAGTCATCGTCGTGCTCAACGAACCCACGTGCGAACTGCGGGCGGAGCTCGCGTCCATCGCCACGACTGCCTGTATCCGTATCCTGAGGTTCCAGGCGAATCTGGGGTTTTCCGGTGCCGTCAATCAGGGTGCCGCGGCCGCCCGCGGACGATATTTCGCGTTGCTCAACGACGACTGCGTGGTGCAGGCCGGCTGGCTGGAGGAACTGCTGGCCACATTCGCGGCCCACCCCTCGTGCGGCATCGTTGGAGGCACCCTGCTCAACGAAGACGGCACACTGCAGGAAGCGGGATCGGTCATCTGGCCCGATGGCAGCACGCGTGCCATTGGCTATGCCGCGCAGCCTCCATACTCGGAATTCGCACGACGGGTCGAATATTGTTCGGCCGCATCGCTGCTCGTACGCCGGGAGGTCTGGGACACGCTGGGCGGTCTGAGCGACGCCTATTACCCCGCTTATTACGAAGACGTCGACTTCTGCCTCAACGCGGCTGCCAGAGGGTGGGAGGTGTGGTACCAGCCGCTGTCACGCGCCGTGCACGCGCAGTCGGCCAGCACGACCTGCCTGCTGAAGGAGTTTCTCGTCACGCGAAACCGCACCATCTTCAACGAACGGTGGGCGGCGCACCTGGCGACGTGCAGCGCCGGCCGTGACATCGAAGAAGCCATGTGGCTGGGCATGGGACGTCCCATCCGCGTGCTCGTCATCGACGACGAAGTGCCGGATCCGGGCCGCGGATCGGGCTCGGGCCGGATGTGCGACGTGCTGACCACGCTCGCGGCCGACAGCGGTCTCCATGTGGCATTTCACGCCAGAAACCCATCACCGGCAGATCCCGCCACGTTCACGGGCCTTGGCATTCGTGTGATCCAGGATCTGACCGTCCACATGGCGGACGCACGCGTCCACTACGACAGCATCGTGGTGTCCCGGCCGCACAACGGCCGCATTTTCTGGAAGGCACTGAAGGAACGATTTCCCACGGCGCGCATCATCTACGATGCCGAAGCGCTGTACTATCGCCGGATCGAAGCGCAAGGGATGCTGGCCGCGACCGGAGAGGAACGGGACACCCTGGCCTTCCGCGCCGCCGTTGCCGAAGCCGAGGAACGTGCACTGGCCAGACGAGCCGACCATATCGTGTGCATCTCGGCGGAAGAAGCCGGCGCGTTCTCCGAGTGGACCACGACACCCGTAACGGTCGTGGAACCATGGCTGCGCCAGTACGACGTCGGTCCGGCGACCTTCGACCAACGCCGGGATGTCGCGTTCGTGGCCGCATGGCTGGCCGGACCGAACTCGCCCAATGCCGATGGCCTCCGCTGGTTGCTTCGTGACGTGTGGCCGGCCGTCACACGCGTCGCGGCGGATGCTCGCCTGCTGATTACCGGCGAGGCACCCCCTGCCGACCTTCTCGAATACGCCGGGCCGGATATCGTGTACACGGGACGCATCGACGACCTCGGCGCCTTCTACGGACGGATACGTGTGGCCGTTGCGCCCATCCGCTTTGGCGCCGGCGTGAAGCTCAAGACCGTGGAGGCCATCCAGCACGGTGTACCTGTGGTGGCCACCTCCGAAGGCGCGGCGGGGCTCGGCTGTCCGGGCGTGGGGACGGTGCGCGTCGCCGACAACGCCCGCGGGTTTGCGGCGGCCCTGGTCGACCTGCTGTGTAATCGCGAAGCCTGGGAACAGGTGAGGAACGCACAGGTCCGGACCAACTGGGCCGCGCGTGCCCAGAACTCCGGCGTCGGCCTCTGGCCGCAGATCGTCCGCGAGACGCTGGGCCTTCACACAACACGAATGCTGGCGCGGTAATGCGCCCCCCTCTCGAGCAGGCCTCCATGACGCACAACAAATGGACAAGTACCAACACCGAGGACGAGCTGCCGGAGTTCGACGCACGCCTGGTATTCGGTGAGTGCGAACATGTGCGCGAACTCGAGATGGCGGCATTGCGCCGGGACGTCGACGTCAAGACCGCCTATAACGAATCGCTCGAGCAGATGGTTTTCGAGCTGCGGCAGGGCACGCAGTGGCTTCGCGGGCAGGTCGCGCAGGGGACGGAAGCGCTTCGCGCTGCCCAGGCCGCCGCTTCGGCGGAACGTCGCCGCGCAGACCAGGCGACGGCAGAGCGTGAGGCGCTGTGCAGCGAAGTCCAGCGCCTCACGACCGCCGTGGACACGTCGGCGCGCGAATATGCCGCGCTGCACGCCGAGGCCGATACCCTTCGCACGTGTCTGCGGGAAGCCCGGCGCAACACCGCCGATGCCATCGAACTGCTCACGGCCGAACGGGTGCGTCTGGGCAACCGTCTGGTCAACCGCGTCATCGTTGCGTTGAGCGGCTTCCCCCGCCTGATGATGTTCGCCCGGAGCGGCCTCCGGCGTGTGCTGGGAGCGTCCTGACCCGAAGAGATGTCACGCCTTCGGGCCGGCACCGCGTCAGAACCCGACGCGTACGCCGCCGTTGATGACACGCCCGTCGAGTGGCGCCCAGGCGTCCACCGTCCAGCGCCCATCCACACCGCGAGTGGGTCGTAACATCGAGTCCCACCGCGTCTGGCGCACGTTCGTGAGGTTCTCCGCGTTGAGGAACACGCCCAACCGGCCAAACCGCTTTTCCGCCAGCAGGCCGAGAATCACATAAGGCTCGGACGTGGCGCGATACGGATTCACTTCGAGGCGCTGGCGGCCGGTGTAATAAAGCTCGAGGCCAACCCGCCCCCAGTCTTCCTCTTCCCACATGCCGACCAGGCCCGCGTTGTGACGCGGCGTCAGTGCCACGTCCTGCCGGTCTTCACCCTGCCAATCCTCACCTCCGGCTTCGCGTGCACGCACGTAGGTGTAGGTGGCGGTGGCCACCCAGGGACCACGCCGGGTAGTGGCCAGTAATTCCACGCCGGTGTTGGTCGTGGCGTCTGCCCGGTTGAACAGCGCGTAGCGGGTGTCACGCACCACCGCAACCGGATCGGTGATACGCGAGCCGAATGCCGTGGCCGTGAGCGACACCGGACCAACCAGGCGCGTCACATCCAGCGACACGCTGGTACCACGCTCGGCACGCAACTGCTGCGGGACGTCGAGACGAGACAAACCGGCCGCTTCGGTTTCTTCGGTCAGTGGTGTGGCCGCAAAGAAGCCGCGTCCCACCGACAGGCGGCTCGTCCAGTGCCCGGCCCGCACCAACGTTGCCAGGCGGGGGCTGAAAAAGGTCCCGTACTGACTGTGCCAGTCGAGCCGCCCTCCTCCGGACAGCGCCAGCCACGATGTCACATCCACATCGTCCTGCACGAACACGCCAGGAACGTCGTAGGTGTAGGCGAACCGTGGGACGTCGACAGGCGTGTAGGCGTCTCGCTCATAAGCCGCGCCCGCTACCCACGTGTGGCGTCCCGATGCGCCGCGCACGGCGAGTTCGCCGAATACCGTATCGTGACGATCGCGCTCCTGGACGTCGCCAAAACGGTGTCCGTGCCGCTGCCAGGCAGCCGCGCCACGGGCGGTGAGTACGTAACGATCCCGCAGCAGCGTCTGCACGTTGCCGCCGATGTCGTAACGTTCGGTGTCCAGCGTTTCCGCGTACGGGTCGCGTCTGGCGCCGCGTAATGTGCCACCTTCGCGATCCTCGACGGTCATGCCCGCCGTGACGAATGCCGATCGGCCGTGGTCTCCATCCCAGAACAGCCGCGGACGCACGACCGCGCGTTCGTAGCCGGCAATGTCGGCCCAGCCATCGCCGTCACGATCGGTTGTCGTCTGGCGATGACCGCCGGCCAGCAGCGAGAGGCGCCACGCCGGTGCAACGGGCGTGGACAGGAATGCAATGGCATCCGTTGCGCCAAGCGTCGATTGATTGAGCAGGATGTCGAGCGCCGGCTCTTCACCCGGCCGCCGCGTCAGCAGGTTGACGATGCCACCCATGGCGCCGGCACCGTACAGCGCCGACGCCACGCCTTTAACGATTTCCACCTGGCCGAGATCCATCGGCGGAATCTGCAGCAGCCCGAGTCCGCCCACCTGCTGGCCGAAGAGCGGCAGTCCGTCGCTGAAGAAGCGTGTGTATCGCCCCTTCATGCCCTGCACGCGTACGCTGGCCGCGCCCAGTGATGGCGAGGTGGCCTGCACACGCAGGCCGCCCATCTCGTTGAGCATCATGACGATGTCACCGGGCGTCATGAGCATCTTCTCTTCGATCTCTTCGCGGCCGAGCACTTCCACACGGGTCGGCTGATCCTCGACGCGCCGGCCCGTTCTCGTGGTGGCCACGACCACCACTTCTTCCTCGTGGTCATCGGCAGGTGCCAGGTCGACAATCACAGTGGTGCCGGCTGCCCCAATCAGCAGGTCCTGCGTCATCGGGAAAAATCCGTCCGCCGTCACGGTGAGTGTGGCCATGCCTGGTTCGACGGCCATGGACGCCCGGCCCTCATCGTCCGTCTCGACCACCTGGCCTCCCACGCTCACTTCGGCGCCGGCGACCGGCCCGTCCTCCGACTGCACGCGCACGGTGAGTGTGACTTGTTCCTGCGCATGGGCGACCGCGGCCCATATGACGCTGGCGGCCATCAGGAGGCTCGCCATGAAGCAGACGACGGTGCGCGGGGACATGCGCATGCATGGTACGCGATGTGGCACGATGAACCGGGGGACGGATGCTGAAGAAACTCATCATTGGATCGATCGTGCTGATGGTTGTCGTGGTTGCGGGCGGCGCATGGCTGGTGCGCTCGTGGCTCGATGCCGACGGTGTGCGGCGGACGCTCGAGCAGCAGGCGTCACAGGCACTCGGCCAGCCGGTGGCCATTGGCAAGGCCGACCTTTCCTTCTGGCCGCGTGCCGGCGTCACGCTGCACGATCTCACGGTCGGGCAACCCGCGGCGCTCACGCTGAAGCGGACGGCACTCAGCACCGCCATGCGTGCGCTGTTCAATCGCCGCGTGGAAGACGCGGAACTGCTGGTGGAAGACAGCACCGTGGACCTGCCGCTGCTGCTGGCCGCACTCGACCGGCTGTCATCGGCAGACGATGCGGCGCCCGTTGCCGGTCCCGTGGACACACCCGCGCCAGCCGGCGACGAAGCACCTGCGCTGACGGTCGTCAACGTGCGGGCCATCGCGCTGCGTAACATCCGTGTGCAGTCCGGCTCCCGTTCGGCCATCCTCACGCTGCAGTCGTCGCTCGACGGCGATCGGCTGCAAGTGGATCGCGCCTCCATCACATCGGACGTCACCGCGCTCGAAGCCACCGGTGCAGTGGAGAGCCTGGCCAACCGCCGCGCCACGTTGTCGGTGACGGCGGAGTCACTGGACATGGACGGCCTGCTGGTGTTCGCGCAGGAGTTTGCGCAGCACGCGCAGGAGTTTGCGCGTGCTGCGCAAACT
>CAZZGM010000177.1:0-6729 GCA_964653955.1 uncultured Bifidobacteriaceae bacterium
GCGCCGCGTTCGCAACGCGGAGGTCGGGAGTTCGAGCCTCCTGCCGTCCACCATCCTTCCTTCGGTCCCCTCTCTTTTACACCATTACCCATCCATGGCCCGACCTTGGTATGGTGAAGGGACCGTGCGCGCCATTGCCCTGCTTTTCGCCGCGTCCATCGGCCTGCCGCTCGCCGCCCAATCGCCGGCCCAGCCGCCGCAAAGTGACACTGCGGCCGCGCTGGCAGCGCGCGTGCAGGCACGTTATGCAAAGGTGCAGGACTTCGAAGGCGACTTCGTCCAGAGCTATGAAGGCGGCGTCCTGCGCACCCGCGCCACCGAAAGCGGCACGCTGGCCGTGCGCCAGCCCGGACGGTTTCGTTTCGTTTACACCAAGCCGGAGCGCAAGGAATTCGTGTCGGACGGCGAGACGATTTACACCTATCTGGTTACCGATCGTCAGGTGTACGTGAGCCCGGCGCCCGGCCCCAACGAGGCCACTACGCCGGTGCTCTTCCTGGCCGGCCGCGCCGACCTCGGCCGTGACTTCGCCGCCACCTACGCGCCGCTGCCGGGCGCGCCCGAGGGCCTCACCACGCTCAGACTGGTCCCTCGCAAGGCCGACCCGGATTACGAGTGGTTCGGCATTGGCGTCGACCCGGCATCGCTCCAGATCCGGTTCCTCGTGGCCCTGGACCGCCAGGGGGGGCGCTCGGCGTTTACGTTCTCGAACCTACGGGAAAACCGCGGACTGTCCGATAACACGTTCCGGTTCCGTATCCCCCGTGGCGTGGACGTTGTCAATCATGGCCCCAAGCCGCAGTAGCGCTTCCCTCCGTCTCGCCGTGCTGGCCCTCGCCGTGGCCACCGTGTGCGCGTGCGCCACGTCCCGCATGCTCACCAACGCGCAGAGCGCCGAAGCCCGGCAGGACTACGACGCCGCCGTGGCCGAATACACGCGCCTGCTCCGCGAGCAGCCCGACAACCGCGAAGCCCGTCAGGGCCTCGACCGCGCCCGCCTGCGGGCCTCACAGGACCACTTCAGTCGCGGCCGTCGCCTGGCCGCCACCGGCAAGCTCGAAGAAGCCCTCATCGAATATCAGATTGCCGCCGAGCTCAACCCGACCAACGGCGACATCCAGTCCGAACTCCGCGGCGCCCGCAGCCAGCTGCGCACGCAGGTGGCCGTTCGCGAAGACGGCAGGACCAGGCTCGAGGCTCTCATCGATCAAAGCCGTGGCACGCCGCTGCCGGGCGCCGACCTGCCCACGGAGGTCGCGCTGCCCGACACGCTCGTCTTCCGCGACGCCAGCGCGCGCGACATCTTTGCCGCCATCGGCCGCTTCTCCGGCGTCAGCATTGCCTTCGACCCGGCCTATCGCGACCAGCCACTCTCCATCGACCTGCGCCAGTCACCACTGGACAAGGCCCTGACGTCGGTGGCCACCGCCACGCGCAACTTCTGGAAGGTCACCACGCCGGGAACCGTCACCATCATTCCCGACACACAGGCCAAACGCCGCGAGTACGAGGAAGAAATCGTCCGGACGTTTTACCTCAGTAACGCCGACCTGAAAGAAACCATCGACATCCTGCGGATTGTCGTCGACGCCCGCCGCATTGCGCCGCTGACGGCCACCAACGCCATCACCATCAAGGACACGCCCGAACGTATTGGCGCCGCCGGCCGTATCATCGCCGCGCTCGACAAGGCGCGGCCGGAGGTGGTCATCGACGTCGAACTCCTGGAGGTGGATCGGACGCACCTCAACGAGTTCGGGCTGCAACTGGCGTCGCCCTCCACCTCACGGAGCGGTGTCGACGGCCAGGCCAGCGTCAATCGCGACGGCCTCACGCTGCGCGACCTCACCACGCTCACGCAGTCCGACGTGTTCCTCACCAATCTGCCGGCGCTCTACTACCGTCTGCTCAAGACCGACACGGCCACGCGCGTGCTGGCCAACCCGCAGTTGCGCACCAGCGAAGGCATTGCCGCACAGGCGCGCTTCGGCGAACGCGTGCCCGTCCCGGTCACCACGTTCGCGCCCATTGCCGCCGGCGGCGTCCAGACGCAGCCCATCGTCTCGTACAACTACGAAAACATCGGCGTGAACATCGACATCACGCCGCGCACGCATCACGACGATGCGGTGTCGCTGACGGTGCGGATTGAGCTGAGCAGTATTTCCGGGACCGGGTTTGGAGGACTGCCGACGTTCGGCAACCGCTCCATCAACACCGTCATCCGTCTGAAGGACGGCGAAACCAACATGCTGGCGGGACTCATCCGCGACGAAGAGCGCCGTCTCGCGGCCGGCATCCCGGGACTGACCGACATTCCCCTCATCGGCCGGCTGTTCGCCCACAACCGGCGTCAGACGCAGGAAACCGACATCATCCTCACGCTCACGCCGCGCATCGTCCGCGTGCTCGATTTGACGGAGACCGACCTGGCGCCTTTCCGCGTCGGCCGCGATGGTTCGTCTGGCGGTGTCGACCTGCCGCCGCTCCCGCCGCAGCCCGCCGCTCCTCAGCCGGCGCTGCCCCGTCCTCCGGGTGCCGCCGGCGACAACCAGCTGGAGGGTCCGGTGCTGGCTCCCGTCGTGCCGCCTTCCACCGGCCCGGCTGCACCACTCAAACCGCCACCACCGCCGCCCGGTCTACGCTGAACCGCGTGCTCACCGCCGTGCTGAAATGCGGCGCGCCCAGGTCACAGCTCACCTTCAACGCGGTGAACGGCCCACGACGGCCAGCAGCACGCCAATTGCCGGCTCGACGCCGGAGGTTTACGCGCTACTCTTCGCGGTCGACGTCCGCGCCCAGCGCCTTCAGACGCTCCACGAGCTGCGAGTAGCCGCGCTCCACGGTTTCCAGCGGTTCCACCCGGCTCTGACCGTCAGCGGCCAGCGCCGCGGCAATCAACGCCATGCCCGACCGGATGTCGCGGCTGTCGAGCATCTTGCCGCGCAGCTTCCGCGGTCCCGTCACGATGATGCGGTGCGGATCGCAGAGGAACAGGTCCGCACCCATGCCGCTCATCTGCTCCAGCGCGAACAGGCGCAGTTCATACAGCCAGTCGTGGACCAGCGTGGCGCCCTCGGCCTGCGTGGCCAGTACGGTGACGAGGCTCACCAGATCGCTCGGGAATCCCGGCCACAGTCCCGTGGTAATGCGGCCGGCTCCCACCAGCGTCCCGGGCCGCACGTGAAACACATCGTCTTGCTGGCGGCAGTCCACCTGCATCTTACGCAGCACGGACGCCACCACCTCCATGTCAACGGGACGAGTGCCGCCAATGGCCACCTCGCCGCCGGTGATGGCCGCCACCACCGCCCAGCTTCCCGCTTCGATGTAGTCCCCTTCCAGGCGCTTCGTACCACCTCCCGGCCGTACGACCCCTTCCACGCGAATGGTGTGCGACCCCTCGCCGGAAATGCCCACGCCCATGGAGCGCAGGAACTCGCACAGTTCGACGACGTGTGGTTCGCAGGCCGCGTGGCGGATCTCCGAGTGTCCGGGGGCAGCCGCGGCGGCAAGCAGCGCCGTTTCGGTACCCGTCACCGAAGCTTCGTCCAGGTAGATCGACGCCGGCTGCAGTCCGTCCGGCGCTTCCAGCCAATGCCCCGGCCCCTCCACCGCGCGTGCGCCCATGGCGGTCAGCGCTTCGATGTGCGTACGAATGGTGCGGCGTGCCGGAAAGTCACCACCCGGAGGCGCCACGTGCGCCCGGCCGCAGCGGGCCAGCAGCGGCCCCAGCAACAACACCGACCCGCGCAGCCGGCCGACCAGCGTGCTGTCGGGTTCGTGCTTCGTCACGTCGCGACACTGAATCCGCAACGTGGTCGTGCCCATGCCTTCGACCTCGGCACCCAGGTCGACCAGCAGCCGCGCCATCACCTCGACGTCCGCAATCCGCGGCACGTTGGTCAGCACGCACGGCTGGTCCGTGAGCAGGCACGCCGCCATGATCGGCAGCGCCGCGTTCTTGTTGCCTTCGACATCGACGCGGCCATCGAGCCGCCGGCCGCCGTGAATGACCAGAGTAGACATGACAGAAACGCCGTTGAAAAAACAGACTCGACGCGGTGCCTTCAGGCCCGCGTCTCGAACCCCAGACGAACCACTTCTTCGCGCAACGCCACGCCGAAACGTTCGCGCACCGTGGTCTGGCACCGTGTGATGAGCGCCGCAATATCAGCGGCTGACGCGCCACCGGTATTGACAATGAAGTTTGCGTGCGTGACGGACACCTGCGCGGCGCCCTCCACCGCACCCTTCAAGCCGGCCCGGTCCACGAGCGCGCCAGCCGATGGCGGAATGCCCTCCGGCACACGGTCGCGTACGGGGTCCGGGTTCATGAACACGCAACCCGCGCTCGGCGCTTCCAGCGGCTGCGTCTGCTTGCGAAAAGCCAGTGACTCGCGGGCCCGCAGGCGCAGGTCATCGGGACTGGCGCCAGGCTGCACACGAAACGCCACCCACAGCACCACTTCGCCCGTGCGCTTCAACCGGCTGTCGTCGTAGTCGAACTCCATCCGGTCGGCCGGCACCTGCAGCAGGGTGCCGTCGAGCTTCGCGATGCGCACGCTCTCCACGACGTCGCCAATGTTCACCTGCTTCCAGTGCGCATTGCCGTAGATGGCGCCGCCGACCGTGCCGGGCGTTCCCGCCCACGCTTCCAATCCCGCAAGCCCGCGATTGATGGTCCAGCGGACGAGACCGTTGATGGTCACCGCCGCATCCGCACGCACCAGCAATGGTCCCGCCGGGTGCACCTCACCGCCGCGCGGGCGCAGCACCAGGCCGCGTACCCCGGCGTCGTGCACCAGCACGTTGGAACCACCACCGAGCAGCGTAATTGGGGTGCGGAAACGATGCGCCAGCCGCAACGCGTCGAGCATCTCTTCCGACGAGCGCGTCTCCAGCAGCACGTCGGCGGGGCCGCCCACCTTGAACGTCGTGAATGGCGCCAGCGGCGCGTCGCACCGGACACGCTCGGTTCCGAACCGTTCAGTCAACGCGCCAACCACCGCCTGATCCACCGCCATGTCAGGCGCTCTCCACACGTACGGACATCTGCGTCATCAACTCGCGTTCGCGGGCAATGAGTGCCGCCACCGCTTCCGCGTGCGTGCACCGCACGAACTCCATGAACTCACCGGGCGCCAGCTGCCCCGCCAGGCACAGATCCGCGGCAATCACCTGCGCGATTTTCGGATAACCACCCGCTGTCTGCCGGTCGGCCATCAGCAGAATGGGCTCACCAGCCGCCGGCACCTGGATGGCTCCCATGCTGACCGGCTCCGAGAGCGGTTCGCCGGCGCGCGTGCGCACCAGCGGCGGTCCTTCCAGCCGATACCCCATCCGGTTCGAGCGCGGCGACACCCGAAAGCTCGTGCTGGTCAAGACGCGCCAGGCGTCGCCGCCAAACCAGTCGTCCTGCGGCCCCGGCACGACGCGCACGCGGATGCGGCCCTGGCTTGGCAGCGTCAGCCCGCGCGCGCGCTGCTGCGGACGCACCTGATTGGCCATCACGGAAATCCGGTCGCCCGCGGCCAGCGCACGTCCGGCCACGCCGCCCATCTGGGTCACGACGTGCGTGGCACGGCTCCCCAGCACGGGCGGCACCAGCACGCCGCCGGCCACCGCCAGGTAGGCGCGCGCGCCACGATGTCGCCGGCCAAAACGTAGCACCTGTCCGGCCGCGATCGTCACTGCCACGCCAATGGGCATCAGATCGCCACCGCACGTCAGATCGAAGTCCGCGCCGCACACGGCCACGGTCGTCGTGGTCTCGAAGCGCAGTTCGGGTCCGATGAGTGTCACCTCGAGCGTCGCCGCCTCGGGCGCGTTGCCCACGAGGTAGTTGGCCAGCCGATGCGAAAACTCATCCATCGGTCCCGCCACCGGCACCCCCGATGCCTGGTGTCCCCATCGTCCCAGGTCCTGCACGGTGGTGAGGAGTCCCGGACGCACGACGTGGAAGTGCGCAGTCTGATTCATTGCGGAACGAAACGGACGGCGTCGCCCGGCGCCAGCAGGCTGGCGGGATGACGCGCGGGATCGAACATCACGGCACTGGTACGGCCAATGAGCTGCCAGCCACCAGGTGTGGCGGCGGGATACACGCCGGTCTGCTCGCCGGCAATCCCGACGGAGCCCGGCGTCACGCGATCCCGCGGCACATTGCGGCGCGGCGCGGCAATGGACGAATCGACGCGCCCGAGATAGGCGAAGCCCGGCACGAACCCCAGCATGTACACACGATAGGTCACGGCCGCGTGACGGTCTACGACATCCGACGGGCTGAGACCGGCCATGGCGGCCACTTGATCGAGATCCGGACCGTTGGCGCCCCCGTACTGCACGGGAATGTCGTGCACACGCGACGGCGCACGCTCCTCAACCATCTCCGCCGCCGGCCAAGCCGCGACGATGGCCTGTTCCAGAGCCGTGAGATCGGTTCGCAGCGGATCGAAGTGTACGCCCAGCGAGCCGTACCCCGGGACGATGTCCCGTACGCCCGCGATGGCCGCGGCCGATACACCTTCACCAAGCGCCACGGCCTGGAGGTTGGCCTTCGGGTCTACCGAAGACGCCAGTTCCACCAGCAGCATGCCGTCACCGGCACGGCGCACCTTCATGTCAGCACCTTCATGTCAGGGCCTCCAGCAGGCGGCCGTGAATACCGTCGAAACCACCATTCGACATGATGACCACCACGTCACCCGGCTCCAACTCGCGCGCGAG
>CAZZGM010000178.1:0-6070 GCA_964653955.1 uncultured Bifidobacteriaceae bacterium
CTTGCGCAGCAGCAGCACGTTCGACCGTAGCACGCGGCTGTGCAGCAAATCGCCGACGATGGCCACCTTGAGTCCGTGGATGCGTCCCTTGCGCTCGCGAATGGTGAACGCGTCGAGCAGCGCCTGCGTCGGATGCTCGTGCATCCCGTCGCCCGCATTGACGATGGCCGCCTTGCAGATGCGCGACAGCAGGTGACACGCGCCGGACGAGGCGTGCCGCAGGACGATGGTGCTGGGCGACATGGCCTCGATGTTGAGCGCGGTGTCGACCAGCGTTTCGCCCTTCACCACGCTGGACGTGCTGATGGCCACATTGAGCGTGTCGGCGCTGAGACGCTTCTCCGCAATCTCGAACGACGTGCGCGTGCGCGTGCTCGGCTCGAAGAACAGATTCACGACGGTGCGGCCGCGGAGCGTCGGGACCTTCTTGATGGCGCGGCGCCCCACTTCTTTCATGGCCTCCGCGGTGTCCAGGATGAGCACGATCTCTTCCGGGGTGAGATCGGCAATGCCGAGCAGGTGTTTGTGGCTGAGCGCCGTGGCGGCCGTGACATCCATGGCCTACTCCACTGCCTCGACCACCACCTGGTCGACGCCGTCCAGTTCCTGCAGATTCACCTGCACGCTCTCGCGGCGCGACGTTGGCACGTTCCGCCCGACGTAGTCGGCCTTGACCGGCAGCTCGCGGTGTCCGCGATCCACGAGCACCACCAGTTGAATGGCCTTCGGCCGTCCGAAGTCCACCAGCGCATCCAGCGCCGCGCGTGTCGTCCGTCCGGTAAACAGCACGTCGTCCACGAGGACGATGGTGCGGTCGTCGATGGAGAAGGGAATTTCGGTCTTGCGGACGAGCGGCTGCGGCCCGACGGCCGAGCGCATGAGGTCGTCGCGATAGAGCGTGATGTCGAGCACGCCGGTGGGCACCTCGACGCCGGACTCGGCGGCCAGAATGGCGGCCAGCCGCTGGGCAATGGGCACGCCGCGCGAGCGGACACCAACCAGGGCAATGCCGTCCACGCCGTGGTTACGTTCGATGATTTCGTGAGCAATGCGCGTGAGCGCGCGCGAGATGCGGTCCGCGTCCATGACTACCGGCATGGCGGGACCTCCGGAAGGCTATCGAGCATGTTGTACCTCTTTGCGGACTCACAGGTCCGCGTTTAAAGAGGGCTTCAGCGTAACAGGTGCCGAACCGGCACGCAACACGGTCAGCGGCCGTAGCTCGGGATGTAGGTGACCGGACGCTCGTCGGTGAAGGCCTGGCGGAACAGTTCCGTGCGGGCAAAGCCGTCCATATCGCGCCCGACGGGCAGTCCGAAGAAGTAGAGGATGGTTGGCGCGAGGTCGACGACGGAGGCGCGCGGCGGCCGGCCCGGCTGAATGGGCGTGCCGTAGGCCAGCAGGAAGCCGTCCGGGCTGCGTTCGTGTGTGCCGCTGATGGCCGGATTGCCCACGAGCCGTTCCAGCAGGCGCTTGCCCACGGTCAGCGGTTCCATCCCGAAGCCTGACGCCACCAGCAGCACATCGTCCGGTCCCAGGCGATCGAGCCAGCGGCCGACCTGCGCGTCGAGGAAACCGTAGTACTGCTCGAGGATGCGGCCGTACTGCTGCTGTTCTTCCTCGGACACGTCGCCAAACGGCCCCGGATCCGCAAACCGGAGAAAGTGATGCCCAACCGCATCGACGCCCGGAAACCGCACGGCAACGAAGCGAACGGGTGTGGCGGCCAGCGTTTCGGCGAGCGCGCTGTGGACCCGGTCGGCGAGCACGGGTGCGGGATCACTGGCGGCGTCGTAGGCCCCCGAGGGCGGCCCTCCGGCGGCGGCCAGCAGCGTCACTGGATCGGGTACCGGCACGGCCGACAGATGATCGCGTGCCAGGTCCAGCATCGAGGGCGGCCACACGGATGCGGGGCCGTCGAGATCCAGCGCGGCGGCGCCCATTACGTGAAACGCGTCGCTGACCATGTAGCCGAGCACCGGCTCGGCGGGATGCGTGAGCGGCCAGCCAACCACGCCGACGTCCACGCCCTGGTCGCTCAGCATGCGCCACAGCGGGCGCGCGGCCAGGTCTGCGGCCGTGTGCGGCGCTTCCCAGAGAAACCCGAAGCGGACCAGCGCCTGCGCAAAGCAGAAGTCCGGCAGCAGCGTCAGCGCAGGCGTCATGCCCATCACGCGGTAAGAGGCCGACGAGCGGACGCCGTTGTGCATGGGCCCGCGCCCCGTGGCAACGGCGCTCCACACCGGTTCGGCCTGCGTCGGTTTGAGTGTCGCCAGGTGCGACACGGCACCGCCGTCGAAAATCCGTCCGAAGTTGGGGAGCCGCCCTTCGGCCACAGCCGGGGCAATGACGTCGAGCGACGCCCCATCCAGCATGAGCAGCAGCAGCCGCCCTTCGCCGCCGGACAGAACCGGTGGCAGGTCAGCGGCCACGGGCACCGGTGGCGGCAGGTCCGGCACGCGGCCCGGCCCACGCAGGACGGCCGGCATGACGATCGACGTGATGGCCGTCAGCACCAGGATGGTCGCGCTCGGCCGGCCGCCGCGTCGATTGAGATGGGCCAGCGCAATCATCAGGAACACCACGCCAGCGGCCGTCACGACAATGGCGCCGGCCGCCATGCGCCGGGCGGTTTCTTCGTCCAGCACCGGCCCGAATCCGCGTACGTTGAGCCACATCAGCGCCGCCCCGCCCGCCGCCGCCATCGTCAGCAACCACGACAGCAGCCGGACGCTCACCCACCCTGGCGACAGCACCTCCACGGCCAGGATCTGCCGCAGCACGACCAGCCCATAAAACGCCACCGTCAGGTTCACCCCATACGCCGCGCCGGTCATCAGGAACATCGGCACCACCGTGCCCGGCTCGATGGGGTAGTGCGGGTTGAGCTGCAGCACCACCACGGCCACATAGGCCGCGGCCACGCTCGCGGCCAGCACGGAATTGGACAACATCCGGAGATAACGCACGGGAACCTGTGAACCCCTGAACCTTGTTGAGCCTCGGAACCGACCCCCTCGAACCTGAGCCCGTTCCCCTCCAGACGCTATACTGTCTTGATGCCTCCAGTCGACGTAGCCGCCACTGTGCTGAGCAATCGCCGGCTGTCGCGCGACTACAACGTCCTGACGCTGGCGGCGCCGGACATCGGGGCGCGGACCCTTCCGGGCCAGTTCGTGATGGTGCGGCCCTCCGGCATGACCGAAACGCTGCTGCGCCGCCCCTTCTCGGTGTTCGAAATCCTCCGCGACGAACGCGGCACGCCGACAGCCATCAGCATCCTCAACAAACGCGCCGGACGCACCACGAACCGGTTGTACGACGCGTCCGAAGGCGACCATATCTCCTGTCTCGGTCCGCTGGGCCGGCCGTTTACGCCCGCGGAAGAAGATGCCGAGGCCTGGATGGTGGCCGGCGGCGTGGGCCTGGCGCCGTTTGCCACGCTGGCCGAGACGCTTGCCGCTGCCGGCACGAAGACCACGCTGTTCTACGGCGCGCGATCTGACGAGGAGCTGTTCTATCTGGACTTCTTCGAGCGCCTTGGCGCCACGCTGGTGCTCGCCACCGAGGATGGTTCGCGCGGCGAGCGCGGCCGGGTAACCGTGCCGCTCGAGCAGGCGCTGGCCGGGCGCCGGCCGCATTCGGCCATGTTGTATGCCTGCGGCCCGGAGCCCATGCTGGCCGCTGTCTCGTCATTGGCCCAGCAGTATCGTCAACCGTGCGAGGTATCCGTGGAACGCACCATGGGATGCGGCCTCGGCGGCTGTTACAGCTGCGTCATCAAGGTAAAACACGGCGGCGAGCCGGCGCACTTCGTCCGATCGTGCATTTCCGGCCCTGTCTTCGACGGTGCCGAGATCGTGTGGGACTGATGGCGAGGGACCTTTCCGTCCGCATCGGATCGCTGGAGCTGCCGAACCCGCTCATTTCGGCCAGCGGCTGTTTTGGCTACGGCCTCGAGTACGAAGACGTCGTGGATTTGTCGTCGCTGGGCGGCGTCTGCGTGAAGGGCCTGTTCATGACCGAGCGCGAGGGGCACGCGCCCCCGCGTATCGTCGAAACACCGGCCGGCATGATCAACGCCATTGGCCTGCAAGGTATTGGCGTTCATCGCTTCGTCGACGAGAAGCTGCCGCTGCTGCGCGAACGCGGGGCCCGCGTGTTCGTGAACGTCTGCGGCACGACGGTGGACGAGTATGCCGAGGTCACGCGGGTGCTGAGCGATGCGGGCGGAGTGGCCGCCATCGAGCTCAACATCTCGTGCCCCAACATCAAGGAGGGTGGCATCCAGTTCGGGTGCAGCCTCACCGGCACGGCACAGGTGGTGTCGGCCGTGCGGAAGGTCACGCACCTCCCCGTCATTCCGAAGCTCACGCCCAACGTCACCGACGTGGCCTCGTTCGCGCGGGCGGCCGAAGACGCGGGCGCCGACGCGGTGTCGCTGGTCAACACGTTCCTGGCGCTGGCCATCGACGTCGAGACCCGCCGCCCCACCATCACCAACGTCCTGGGCGGGCTCAGCGGTCCGGCCATCCGGCCCATTGCCGTCCGCATGGTCTGGGAGTGCGCGCAGCAGGTGAAAATCCCGATCATCGGGATGGGAGGCATCACCGACGCGCGCGACGCGCTCGAGTTCATCCTGGCTGGCGCCACGGCGGTGCAGGTGGGCACGGCCAACTTCGTGGACCCGTTCGTCTGGGGCAGGATGCTCGCCGGCATCGACGACTACATGGCGCGTCACGGTATCGACCGCCTCGCCGATCTCATTGGCGCCTTCGACCCCACACCGCCGAAAGCCATACACCGATGAACCGGATACTCGTTGCCCTCGATGTGGATTCACGTGAGGCCGCCCTGGCGCTGGCCGACCGCCTGCGCGGCACGGTCGCCGGCTTCAAGATTGGCAAGCAGCTCTTTACCGCCGAAGGCCCGGCCGTCGTTCGCGAACTGACGGAGCGCGGCGATCGCGTATTTCTCGACCTGAAATTCCACGACATCCCGAACACCGTGGCCGGCGCCGTGTCGTCCGCCGTGAGCACCGGCGCCTGGATGCTCAACGTACACGCGTCGGGCGGCTCGGCCATGATGCGCGCGGCCGCACGCGCGGCACGCGAGACGGCCCTCCGGCTGGAGGTTCCCCTGCCGCTCGTCATTGGCGTCACCGTGCTCACCAGCATGGACGATGCAGCGCTGGCGGAAGTGGGAACGGCGCGGCCCATGCTGGAACAGGTGGTGCATCTGGCACGCCTCGCACAGGACGCCGGCCTCAACGGTGTAGTGGCCTCTCCCCGTGAAATCAAGGCCATCCGCGAAGCCTGTGGTCCGGACTTCGCCATTGTCACGCCCGGCATCCGTCCGGCTGCACAGCAGGGCACCGACGATCAGGCACGGACCCTGACGCCGGCCGAAGCCCTCGCCGCGGGTGCCACCTACCTGGTCATCGGACGGCCGATTACCGCGGCCGAAGATCCGCGGGCGGCGGCCGAAGCACTGGCAGCCGAAACGAACTGACCCGGTTCGCGGACCGCGACCGCCGAACGTCGAGACAAAACAAAAGGCCGGCCCCCCTGACGGGACCGGCCTTTTCGTCGTCTTTGCGATGACCCGGCGTTACTTGGCGGTGAAGATGAAGTGCCCGCGGCGGTTCTGCTGCCAGCAGCTTTCATTCTGGTCGGTGCACTGCGGCTCTTCCTTACCCTTCGAGATCACCGCAATCCGCCCGGCGTCGAGCCCCAGGCTCACCAGGTAATCCTTGACGGCATTGGCGCGGCGTTCGCCGAGGCCAAGGTTGTATTCGGCGGTGCCGCGTTCGTCGCAGTGCCCTTCGACGTTGATCCGCGTGCTCGTCCAGCGCTTCAGGTACTCGGAGTTCTTCGCGAGCATGGCCCGAGAGTCTTCGCGAATCGAGGACGAGTCGAGGTCGAAGAACACGTCACCAAGCGGACGTTCGGCGTTGAGCTCCTGCAACGTCTTCTTCGCAAACAGCTCCTCTTCCGTTGGCGCCGGCGGCGGTGGTGGCGGCGGCGGTGGCGGTGGAGGAGGCGGTGGTGGCGGTGGTGGCGGTGGTGGC
>CAZZGM010000178.1:6080-6699 GCA_964653955.1 uncultured Bifidobacteriaceae bacterium
ACTGGCTTCTTGCCGCACGCCGCCGCACCAATCGTCAGGATGAGTGCAAGCGCCGTGAGCTGCAGAGTTCGTCGGATCATGGACGGGAGAATACGGTGTCGCTTCGCGCGGTGTCAACGCAAACCCGACGATTCCACGCGGATTCCGAAGACACGCAGGCCAAGACGCCGGCGATCGGCACCGCCATCCCGTTCCGCGGGCACGAACGTCTGTGCGGTTTCGATCGTGATGGCCCCTTCACCGGCGTTCAGCACGTCCACCGGCACCACGAACGACCAGGTGCCGGGCGCGTCGATGGTGGAGGCATCGACTTGCCGCTCCCCCACGTTCACGGTCACGCGGCTGGCCTGTCCGAAGTAACGAACCGGTGACTCCACGTCCATCGTCACGCTGACGTCGGCCGTGGCGCCCCAGACACGCAGCGTGGCACGCTCGCTGGTCCAGTGCCACATGCCAAGGGCGGGTGAAAACTCCGCTTCGTGCCACCCCGTGCCGTAGCCCCACACCAGCGTGTCCAGCGGCTGCAGGTCGAACTGCTCGATGGCCGTCGGCACCGTCACGGCGCCCATGCCCGCGGACTCGATGGACCGGGCACGCTGGCGGCTTTGACCATCGAGTC
>CAZZGM010000179.1:0-6662 GCA_964653955.1 uncultured Bifidobacteriaceae bacterium
AGCAGGTCGCGCTGCTTCTTCGGCAGCTTCTGGAACGGCACGTCGGGGTCGATGCCCCAATGCCGGGCAATGGCGCCAATGGCCTCGGACACCAGCGCCGCATCACCGCGGCTCCACGGGGCAATGGCGCCCTCGGCGAGCGACCGCGTGTCGTCGGACACGATGCGGCCCGGGTCGAAGTCCCACGTGGCCCCGAGCCCCTGGCAGTCGCGGCACGCACCATGCGGTGAGTTGAACGAGAACGCGCGCGGCGACATCTCCGGCACGCTCAGGCCGCACACCACACAGGCCAGCTTCCTCGAGTACAACCGGTCGCCCTGCTCCAGCGACTGGATGAGCACCACATCGTCTGCCAGCTGCAGCGCGACATCCACCGACGCGGCCAGCCGCCGCTCGATGCCGCTGCGGACGATGAGCCGATCGACCACCACCTCGATGTTGTGGTTCCGCCGGCGATCGAGCGCGATGCTCTCATCGAGCGAACGCAGTTGGCCGTCGATGCGCGCCTTCGTGAAGCCGCGCGTCGCCAGCGCCTGCAGTTCCTTCTTGAACTCGCCCTTGCGGCCCCGGACGATGGGCGCCAGCACGGTGATGCGCGTGTCCTGGGGATAAGTCATCACCAGATCGACAATGCGTTCCACCGACTGCGAGGTGATTTCGCGTCCGCAGTTCGGACAGTGCGGCACGCCGATGTTGGCAAACAGCAGGCGCAGGTAGTCGTAGATCTCGGTGACCGTACCGACAGTGGAGCGCGGATTCGAACCGGTGGTCTTCTGCTCGATGGAAATGGCTGGCGACAGACCTTCGATGAGGTCGACGTCGGGCTTCTCCATCTGCTCGAGAAACTGGCGCGCGTAAGCGGAGAGCGACTCCACGTAGCGGCGCTGGCCCTCGGCATAGAGCGTGTCGAAGGCCAGGGACGACTTTCCCGAGCCCGACAGCCCCGTAATCACGGTGAGCTTGTCCCGCGGGATGTCGACGTCGATGTCCTTGAGGTTATGGACACGGGCGCCACGAACGGCAATCCAGTCGTGCGGCATGGGGTACAGCAGGGGCGGGACGGAATCACCCCAATCCGCAAGTTTAGCAGTAAGAGGCCCGCGCGTCTGTGTCAGGCCGGCGCAAAGCCGTAGAGCGTGTCGTTCGACGCCACGAACAGCCGGCCATCGTCGCCAAACGCCAGCCCCACCAGACCGGGTCCCGATACCAGCAGTTCGCGCGCCCGCCCGGGACGGAGCGCGTAGATACCGCTCGAACCGGCCAGGGCTTCGACCACGTGCAGCACACCCGATGCATCGAAGGCCAGGCCCTGCGGCCGGCCAAATGCCCAGTCCAGATCCTCGACGCGGCCGCTGGCGTCCACGCGGCGCAGGATGTCGTAGGTCGAGAGTGTCGGCGCCGACACATACAACCAGCCGTCCGGGCCAAAGGCCATGTGAAAGGCCGCCATGCTGCCCGGCACGGTAGCGACGGTTTCGGTCCGTCCGCGCCCGTCGATACGGAAAATGGTACCGGTGCGATCGCCTACGTAAAGGCTGCCGTCGGGCGCAAACGCCACGCCGGTGGCAATGCCGAGATCCGAGCCGACGATTTCGTACTCGCCATCCTCGTGCACGCGATACACGCGACCTTCGAAGCGGCTCGACACATACAACCGCCCGTCCGGACCAAACGCCATGGAGGTGGCGTTCACGAGACCGTGCACGAACGGTTCGCGCACGCCGGCATGATTCACGCGGAACACCGACACCGCCGCCTGCTGGCCACGAGACCCGGAGTAGGTCACATACACGCGGCCGTCGGCATCCACCACGGGATTGTCCACCTGGTGCAGGCCCGTGGCCATCATGTCGGGCACTCGCGCGTACAGCGTGGCGCCCGGCGCCCACGACACCTTGACGGGTGCGTCACCGCCCGGCGCGGACTCCGGCACGACCACGGCCACGCGGTCGGGGGCGGCAAACGCAATCCGGGCCGGCAGGCCGCCCACGGTCACGTCGGCCGCCGACGCCGCCGGCACGGGAAAATCACTGCCGCGCACCCAGAACCGGCCGCCCTGCAGGACACGCACCGGCTCGAGGTTGGTCAGGGACGGCACGGATCAGGTCTCGTCGAGTTCGAGATTCCAGTAGAGGTAATCACGCCAGCTTTCGGGAGCCTGTCGCAGGCCGATGGTAATGCGGATGGCCGGGGCCGCCTTGGGCCGCCGCGGCACGCGTACGAGCGCCATGCCGGCTTCCCTGGGGGTCCGGCCGCCCTTGCGCCGGTTGCAGTTCACGCAGCACGTGACAATGTTTTCCCAGTCTTTCCGGCCGCCCTGCGACACCGGAACCACGTGGTCGAAGGTAAGGTCGGGCGTGGGAAACACGCGGGCACAATACTGGCAGGTGTACTCGTCGCGCGCGTAGATGTTCGCCCGCGAAAAGGGCACGTAGTCGAACCGCTGCTTGATGCGCACGTAACGCAACAGGCGAATGACCGACGGCATCCGGAACGAAAACGACACAGCTCGAACCTCTCGGTCGTGGTGGGCGATGATCTCGACCTTGCCCTGGCACCACAGCGTGACCGCCTTCTGCCAGTGCACGACCTTCAGGGGCTCGAACGTGGCGTTGAGAAGGAGCGTCTGCTCCATGGCTGTATTCAGGCTATTGTGCCCGGTTCGGCACCGACCTGTCAAGCTTAGAATTCCCGTAAATCAATGCAGGATATACAGTTACAGCTTCGAAACAACCGCACACTGTCGCGGCGGTGCTGATATGCCGATATGGGAAGCTGTGCGCATGACCCTGTGCAGGCCAGGCGCGGTCGCCCTGGCCCTCGCAGCCGCGCTGGCCGCCGGGTGCGCGTCGACCGGCGCCAGACCACAGCCGTTCCCGACACCGGGAGGCACGCCAGCCCCTGCCACGCCAGGCGGCCGCCTGCCATCCGGCGCTGCGGACCCACATGCCATTACCGGCACGGCCCTGGCGCTGCGCGGCACCCCCTATCGCAACGGTGGCACGACCCCGGCGGGATTCGACTGCAGCGGGTTCGTTCAATACGTGTTCGGCCAGCACGGGCTGGCCATGCCCCGGCAGACACGGGAGCAGTTCCGCGTGGGCTCACAGGTGAACCGCAACCGGCTCCAGCCTGGCGACCTCGTCTTCTTCACCACTGTCGCCCCCGGCGCCTCCCACGTCGGCATCGTCACCGGCGAAGACACGTTCGTGCACGCACCCAGCTCACGCGGGGTGGTTCGCGTCGAAAGCATGTCCAGTGACTACTGGCGCCGGCGGTTCGTCGGCGCACGCCGTCCCCTGTAGCGCGCCGTGTCGTCTTTCCAGACCTCGACCATGTAAATTCTGCGTATTTCCGGGCGTGACGGCTCGCAGCGGCCCCTGTCACCATGCGAGATCCGGCGGCAAATGCTCCGGCGAATCCCGGCCGTTCGTGGTACCCGCCTTGCACGATCAGTCGTTCAGATCTCTCGCTTCTGCGGGATGATCGTCCGGACTGGACCTGGCGAAAGGCTGTTGCCTGTGCGAACTCCCCCCTCGACGCTCCGTTCCGTCGCCCGCTCACCCTGGATGGCCGTGGCCGTACTTGGCGGCTTCCTGCAGGTGGCCGCCGTGACGGGTTCGCAGTGGCTGCTCTACACGGCCACCATGGGGCTGCCCTCCGACGAGCAACTCCGCAGCGGCCTCGGCCAGATGGCACAGGCCACCATCATTTACGACGCCTCTGACAAGCCGGCGTTCTCCATTTACGACGAACAGCGGCGCGACATTCCGCTCGAGGCGGTTTCACCGCACCTGGTAAAGGCCATCGTGGCCATCGAGGACCAGCGCTTCTACGACCACAGCGGCGTGGACATGGTGCGGATTGGCGGCGCGCTGCTCGCGAACCTCCGTGAAGGGCGCCGCGCGCAGGGCGGCAGCACGCTCACCCAGCAACTCGCCCGCCAGAGCTTCCTCACCCTGGACAAGACCTACCGGCGCAAGTTCCAGGAGGCGCTGCTGGCGTGGCGCATCGAGCGCACACACTCCAAGGAACAGATTCTCGAGCTCTACCTCAACAAGATGTATTTCGGCGCGGGGCTCTATGGCGCCGAAGCCGCGGCACTGGGATATTTCGGCAAGTCCGCCCGTGACCTCGGCGTGGACGAAGCCGCGCTCATTGCCGGCCTGGTGAAGTCGCCGTCGACCATGGCCCCCACCGTGAGCCTCGAACGCGCCGTGGCCCGCCGCAACGTCGTGCTGCAGGCCATGCGCGGCACCGGCGCCATCGACGAGGCCGACTACGACCGCGCGCGCGAAGCGCCGGTCACACTCAACGACGCGCTGCGCAAGGACGAAGGGTTCGGCCAGTACTTCAAGGAACACGTGCGCGTGGAACTGGTGGAACGGTTCGGACGCGAGCGCGTGTATGAAGGCGGGCTGCGCGTCTACACCACCATCGACCTCGTCATGCAGAAAGCCGCCGAAGCGGCCGTCGCACAGTCGCTGCAGGATCTCGACACGCGCCGCGCCGCCGCTCTGAAAGCCCGGCGTCGCACCGACGACGGCAGCCGGCTGCAGGCGGCGCTGGTCGCGCTCGACCCCACCAACGGCCACGTGCGTGCCCTGGTGGGAGGCCGGAGTTTTGCCGAAAGCCATTTCAATCGGGCCACGCAGGCCCGGCGTCAACCTGGATCCGCGTTCAAACCCTTCGTGTATGCCGCCGCACTCGAAGCCGGCTACACACCTGCCAGCCTGATTGGCGATCTCGACGAACCACTGGCGCTGCCTTCCGGCGCGTGGACGCCCGACGACGAACACGCCAGTGCCGGCGACTTGACGATGCGGGCCGCCTTGACGACGTCCAGCAACCGCGCAGCGGTTCGCATGATTGAAGACGTGGGCGTGGCCAACGCCGTGTCGTATGCGGAACGTCTGGGTCTCACGAATCTACCGGAGGTGCCGTCGCTGGCACTCGGCTCCGGCGAAGTGACGCTGCTGGACCTCACCGCGGCGTACAGCACGTTTGCGGCGGAAGGTCAGCTGCATCACCCTGTTCTCCTCCGCCGCGTCGAAGATGCTGCCGGCGAGGTGCTCTACGAAGCAGAGCCGCACAGCGAACAGGCCGTGGCCCCACAAACGGCATTTCTCATGGCCTCGATGCTGGCCGACGTCATCAGCAGCGGCACGGCCTGGAAGGCACGGCAGTTGGGGTTCCGCCTGCCGGCAGCCGGCAAGACCGGCACTACCAACGACTACCGCGATGCGTGGTTCGTCGGCTTCACGCCCTCACTCGTCAGCGGTGTATGGGTGGGGCACGACACACCGCAACCCATTCTTCCGGGCAGCGCCTACGCCTCGGATGTGGCCGTCCCGTTGTGGGCGGGCTTCATGAAAGCCGCCACCGAAGGCGCCAAGCCCGCCTGGTTCAGTCCTCCGCGCGAAATCGTGACGGTGGAAATCTGCCGCTTGTCCGGAAAGCGGCCGGCCGCGGGCTGCAACACGGTGCATGTGACGCACGACGATGGATCCAGCAGCGAACGCTCGATGCTGATGACCGAGTACTTCGTCCGCGGCACCGAACCGGCCGACACGTGCCACCTGCACGTGGGCCGCTCGCTGGTGGCCCGCATGGGCGACTGGTTCCGCGGCGCGCCGTCCGCCAGTCGCGAGGCCCCGCCACCACCTCCGGCGGCTGCTCCCGCCGTGGTCGCTGCGCCAGCCGAGGCCACGGAAGTGGTGGAGGCGGAACCGGAACCGCCGAAAAAACGCGGGTTCTGGTCACGCGTCTTCGGCCGCGGCGGCGACAAGAAGAACGACAAGAACGAGAAGAAAAAGGACGAACCGCAGCACTGAAGCTGGCGTCGCGTGCAGGCGGCGCCGCAGCCGCCACGTCGCGCCCCGCGCACACGCAGGGCGTCTTCAGTTCGTCACGCCACTGCCCATACGTCGCAGGATCATCTGCTGACGTCGCAGCAGCCGCGCATTCGGACGATCGATGCGAAGCTCGCGCGGGTTGATGATGGCTGCCGCCATCAACGCCGCCTCCTCTCGCGTCAATGCGGATGCCGGCTTGCGGAAGTAGGCGCGCGCCGCGGCCTCACAGCCGAAGATGCCGTCGCCCCACTCGATGACGTTCAGATAGATCACGAGAATCCGGCGCTTGCCGAGGGCGGTTTCCAGACGGCGTGTGATGTACAGCTCGCGCAGCTTGCGGACCGGATTCCTCGACGGCGACAGGTACAGGTTCTTGGCCAGCTGCTGCGTGATGGTGCTGGCGCCGCGGGCAAAACGTCCCTCCTCCCAGTTTCGTTCGATCGATGCCCTGACTTCCTTCATGTCGATGCCGTCGTGACTGTAGAACGCCGCGTCCTCGGTCACCACGACGGCCCGTCGCAGATGGGGAGAAATTTGCGCGTAGGGCACCCATCGATGACGAACGGTCAGCGTTCGATCGGCACGTGCCGCCTCCTGCACGCGAAGCTGCATGAAGGCCGTGGACTCGGGATTCCCGCTGGTAAGAGTCCGGACGTCGGGAAGTGTGAAGTAGATGTACGCCAGCCCGCCGAAGGCGAATGCCACGAGGCTCAGGACATGGCGACGAATGGCCCGCACGCGGCCATTATGAACTAGCCCTCCACCACAATCTTGATGCGCGCCCCCGGCTCCGGCTGGTTGCTGACG
>CAZZGM010000180.1:0-6658 GCA_964653955.1 uncultured Bifidobacteriaceae bacterium
GCAGACTCTTAATCTGTTGGTTGTAGGTTCGATTCCTACCGGGCTCACCAATCTTCCTCCCCGCCATCAACGACTTACGGCCATCACGAGGGCCGACCGCGGAACGGAATCGGACCGTGCAGCCGACGAACACGGGGATGCCGCCAGCTGCCCGTCAATGCGCTATCCTGAGTCCATGAGCACGACCGTTCGAATCGAGGTCGACAAGCACACAGCGGACAGGCTTCAAAGCCGGGCGACCGAACTCGGCGTGACCGTTCTGCAGTTGGTCGCCGAGCTGGCGGCGCTTGACGGCGCCGCTCGGGATGCGGACACCACCGAGATCGCGGAGCTCGATCGTCGATACGCCAGAGCCGCGGGGAACGCACGAGTGCCGCACGAGCGCGTCGTGCAGTGGCTCCGCACGTGGGGCACACCTGGGTTTCGACCGTGGCCGGGCCAGTAGAGATCGAGTGGTCACTCGACGCGCTCGCCGACCTCGACAGATTCGCTGCTTTCCTGCACGACAGGTTCCCCGATCTTGCTGCGCGTGTCGGCCGGGAGCTCGCCGCGCGGGCCGAGGTGCTGACGAGGCACCCGAAGCTGGGTAGACCGATGGCCGGCCGTGAGGAGTACCGCGAGATTGTCCTCCAGGTACTGGGCGGGACCTACGCGCTCCAGTATCACTACGATGGCCACATGGTTCTGATGCTCCGCGTCTTCCACGGGCGCGAAGCAAGGTAGAGCGGCGACACTGCAATCATCCCGCGTCTCGAAGCCTCCACCTGTCGCGACCACCCGTCAAGCTGGTTCCAACTCGCGAAATGCGGCTCATATCCTCTTCGCTTCTCCCGAGACCGCCCGTCGCGTGATAGATTCACCGCAGGTCTCCATCATGGAAGTGTTCCCAGGCATCTCGATGGATCCGGACATCCGGTTCGGCAAGCCCTGTCTGACCGGCACGCGCATCGACGTGGCCACACTCGTCGGGGCCGTCGCCGCGGGCGAGACCGTCGAGACCGTCGCCGAGGCGTACGCGCTCACCATCGAGCAGGTGCGCGCGGCGCTCGGTTACGCGGCCCACATCGCCGCGCACCTCCCGCCAGCCGTCCGCCAGGCGTCGTGAGGATCCTGCTCGACGAGAACTTCCCTCTCGGCCTGCTCAGCGGTCTGCACGCTGACGGTTTCGAGGCGGAGCACATCATCACGCTCGGATGGCGAGGCGCATCCGATACGCGCATCCGCGAACGACTGCAGGATGCTGACGTGCTCTTCCTCACGCAGGACGAGGACTTCCTTTTCGGAGCATCCGTCCCCGCGATCGTGGTTGTCTCGCGAGTGAGGCAGTCCAGACGCCTGCAGGAGCGAATCGACGTCTGGCGTACAGCAGTGCGGGAACTGGTCCAGACGCCACGTGCCGAACGCCTGTTCGAGCTCATGGACGACGGGGTGTTGGCCCCGTGGCGGGACATCACGTAGCGCGGAGGAATGCCTCATTGCGAGCTGCCTCCCAGCCGCAGCGCCTCCACCTGCCGCAACCACCGGCCTGTCACCGCATACCGCAAGCGGTCGCCCGTGGGATCTCGTCGTCACCGTTCGATTCGCGGACGTCGCGGAAGCGGAAGTCTTCGAGTTGTACCTGAAGTCAGGTTCCGGCCGGGCCTTCGCGGATCGGCACGTCAGGTGAAGGCGTGCTCTGGCACGACGCGAAAGGGACCGACGAACCACCATGCCGTACAATGAGGTGTGCGTTCGGCCCCACCCTCCGCGCAAGATGCCTTTCGGATGACCCTCGACCTGTTCGAGACAGGACTGTCGCTGATGCGTCAAAATCTCCGCCGTGCGCATGCGGACGCGACAGACGCAGAGCTCGATCATCGCCTGCGCGAGTGGCTGCGAACGCGGCCGGGCGCCGAGGAGGGTGATTCTTCCGGGCGACGCGCTGATCTGCACCACATTGAATGACTGCGCTTGAAGCAGCTCTTCGAACGGTCAGTGACGACCTCGGCGAAGCCGGGATGCGCTATGCCCTGGTTGGCGGTCTAGCCGTCTCCGTTCGGACGGAACCGCGCTTCACACGGGACGCCGACCTGGTCGTGGCCGTCGAAGACGACGACGAAGCCGAAGCGTTGATTCGGCGGCTTCGAGGGGGCGGGTACGAAATCGAGACCGTGCTCGAACAAGACGCCGTCGCTCGGCTCGCGACCGTGCGCCTCACGCGCGCTGGCGAACTGGTCGGCCCTGTCATCGACCTGCTGTTTGCCTCCTCGGGCATCGAGCGCGAAGTGGTCGCGGCCGCCGAGCCACTCGAACTCCTGCCCTCGCTGACCATGCCCGTGGCCCAAACCGGTCATCTGATCGCGCTGAAGATCCTGTCCCGAGAAGACGTTACGCGCCCTCAGGATCTCGCGGACTTGCGAGCCCTACTCCAGGTCGCAACTCCCGTCGAGCTGGCTCGAGCCCGCGACGCGATCGCGCTCATCGCCGCTCGCGGCTATCACCGCGGACGTGATGTCGTTGCCGAGATGCGCGAACTCCTGGCCGGAACCGCAGACTCTTGATTCGTGGATTGGCGTCCGCTGGCGAAAATCCGCGGCACGGAACGCCCCTGGCCCAATATCACTGTTTCGGCTTTAGAATTCAGGCGTCAGGCAGCCACCCGGAGACACGATGAGACGTCATTACAACAAACGCGCGCTTGTCGCCACCGCCACGATCCTTCTGACCACCATCGCCGTTGGCGCGTCACAGCAGGCATCCCAGGCTCCTCCGGCTGGCACGCCAGCCACGATTCCGGAATCGGTCGTCACGGCCGCCGAAAAAATCGCTAGCGATCCGCAGGTCCTGGCACTGCTCGAGGAGCAGCGCACGGATGCGGCCGCCAAGGCACGCTGGAATCAGTTCCTGGAACTGGTGCGCATCCCCTCGCCGCCGCGCCAGGAGCATCTGAAGGCAGCCGAAATTCATCGCCGGCTGGTGGCCGAGTGGGGATTTTCTCCAGAGGAAGTAATGACGCGCGCGGATGGCGTCATCCCGGCCACCGACACCAACATCGTCGATGGCCTGCCGGTCTACAACGCATGCGTGGTGATCAAGGGGTCGTATTCGGGCCGCGCCGACGCTCAGCACTACATGGGCCAGTATCCCAAGGTGCTCGTCGAAGGGCACATCGACGTCGTCAATCCGGAGGACCTGCCAGAGTCGGGTGACCCGTCCATTCGGATGAAGCTCCAGCCGCACACGCAGCCCGTGGTCGCCACGCCAGAGGAACTGGCCGCCATCCCCGACGAGCTGTCGTTCGATGAGCGGGGCCGGGTGGTCGAGGACGACAAGTACGCCATGGCCAGCCGGGTGTTCGCCGACGCCAAGGACTTCGAAGCGAATGGCGGCGTGCGCATCTACGTGCCCGGGTACCTCGACATGATGGCGAGCACATCCAATGCGTTCGTGCTGGCGGCGGCGATGAAAAAACACAACATCAGGCCGGTTTACGACATCTGGATCTGCGGCACCGCCGGTGAAGAAGGCAAAGGCAACCTGGCCGGCGTCAAGCAGCTTTACGGCTTCGACCAGCAGGCCGGCACCGGGTCCAACCCCCTCAACATCGTCGCCAACTTCGGTCTCGAGGGCGGAGGCATCGTCAACTTCATCGGCAGCTATCGCTTCGAGATGAAGTTCAAGGCGCCGTCCCCGCGCCCGGACGGCCCAAGCGCCCCGGCGGCGATGGCCTCGGCCATTGCCGCCATTGCCGACGTCAGGACGCCGTCGGACGTCCGCGACGGCGCGCCGCGCACCACCTATACCGTCGGCCGCGCCAGCTGCGAACCTCCGCCGGCGCCCGGCATGAGCGTGCCGAGCTGCACGCTCGAAGTGGACATGCGCTCGACGCGCAAGGAGACGCTCGACGAAATCCGCAACACCATCGAGCCCACGTTCCAGGCCGGCGTGTCCGCCGAGAACGCGAGGCACGGGCGCAGGGACGGCAGCGACGAAGCCATCAGCCTCGAGCTGATGTGGTACGGGTTGCGGCCGGCCTTCGTGGCGGAAAGCGTCGACACCGTCGCGGTGCACGCCGGCCTGCAGTCGGGCATCCAGTTGGGAGTGGTCGGCGCACCGATGGTCGGCACCGGATCCGGGAGCCTGAACGACAACGTCCCCGCGCACACCGGCGTCCCGACCTATCAGTTCAGCCTGGCGTCCAATGCCACCGGCGCCGGCGCACATGCGTTCTGGGAGTGGGGCGCGCGCGGAGCGCCAGCCAACGAAGTGGCCCGCATGCATCGCGTCCTCACGGCTGCATTGATCGTGTCGGGGTTCCACGCGGCCGATGGCACCGTCGTGGAACCAGCCATCGGCCCGATTGGCAAGCGCACACGAGAAGTCGTCCGATAACGCTGGAGCATCTGATCATGAAGCGCCTGATGTATTCGCTCGTATTCGTTTTCGCCGCGGCTGCCGCGCCCGCCCTTGCCCAGCAGTCAGGAGGGGTGCGCGTCGAGTTCCAGGGGCCCGGTGGCCACAGTTCCGGCAACTACGGACGGGTCAGTGCCCTGCATGCCGCCGCTCGTACCGTCATCCTCATTCAGAAGGCCCTGCCCGCCGGCAGTTACCAGATCACCAACCTGACCGGTGGCAACTCGGTCAATGCAATCGCGTCGGACGGCCTCATCGAACTGAAGTTGACCGCCGGAAGTGCCACGGCATACAAGGAACTCGTCGCCGCAGTCACCAAAGCCGCGACCGAAGGCGCCGCCGCCGAGAATGCGTTTCGCGGCGTGAAGGACGGAGACCTGACCGCCGGCGCCCCGGCCACGATCAGGTTCAGCGTCACACCATTCTGACGTCGGAACCAAACACGTCGATCCCCGGTGAGCCCGCGCTGACCGTGCAGCCATTGCCGGCAATACTGAACGTCGGCGCCTGCTCCATCAGGGAGTACGGCAGCGGCGCCACGGCCGCGATGCGATCGTGATCAACCAGGCCGACGCACTCGCGGGCCTCGGCGGGGGCGTCCGCGCTTCGGTCACACAATCGACCCGTGCGAGACGATGAGAGGCCGATGACGATGGACCGACGAGCGTTTCTCCAATCGAGCGCCTGTGCCAGCATCGGTCTGGCGGTGACCGGCGGCGCCGGCGCGCTCGACGCCGCGCAGTCCGATGCCACGACGCGGGTGCGCCTGATTCGACACGCAACGTGTGTCCTTCACTACGGCGGACGAACGCTGCTCGTCGATCCCATGCTCGGCGATCAGGGCGTGATGCCGCCCATCGCCCGGACGCCGAATCCGCGACCAAACCCGCTGGTGGCGCTCCCGGCGCCCACCGAAGGTGTACTGAACGGCATCGAGGCGTTCCTGGTCACGCACACACACTCCGATCACTGGGATACGGCGGCAACGGCGCTCGTGCCCAAAGATGCGGCGCTCCTGATCCAGCCGCCAGACGCCGCGAAGTTCGCCGACTGGGGATTCTCGGCCGTGCAGTCCGTGGCCGACACGGTGACGTGGAAAAACATCACCATCTCGCGCACCGGCGGCCAGCACGGCCGCGGCGCGGTTGGCGAGCGTCTTGCGCCGGTGTCCGGCTTCGTCCTGAGCGGCAACGGCCAGCCAACGCTCTATGTCGCTGGCGATACGGTCTGGTGCCCGGAAGTGGCCGCCGCCATCGACGCGCACGAGCCGGACATCATCATCGTCAACGCCGGCGCCGCGCAGTTCCTGGAGGGCGGCGCGATCACCATGGACGTGGTCGACGTGGTCGAGGTATGCCGAGCCGCGCCGACGGCACAGGTTATCGCCGTCCACATGGAGGCGCTCAATCACTGTGTCTTGACGCGAGGTGCCCTGCGCGCCGGACTCGAGAAGGCGGCGGTCAAGACGACGGTGCTGATTCCGGCCGACGGAGAGGAACTGCGTCTCGGCTGAACGTCAGCGACCGCCTCAGCCAGCGCCATGTCGCTATTCATCAGCGCCTGAGCAGCCGTCCGGAAGACTTTTCACTGCAGCTGTCGCATGAATAGACATCTCATCTGCAGGGCGCTCCCAAAATCATTGGTGTTTGTCGCTTGGCAGGAATCGTGCTCATAGGGCAGCAGTAAGGAGGCCAACCCTCCAGCCTGTCCGATCCATAGAGAGGAGTGAGTACTGATGCTGCGATATTTCACCTCGACGCTAACCGCATGCGCGCTCGCCGCCACCGTGAGTGTCTTCGCCCAGGAGCCGGCGCCTCAGCAACCAGAGCCGCCGCAGGCCCCTCAACCAGAACAGCCGGAAGTCCCCAAGGAGACACTCACCGGCTGTGTGATCGAGGCCAAGACCACCGATGGCGGTACGGCCTACGTGCTGAACAAGGCCAAAGGTGGGTCGGCGGAGATGTACGTGCTGGCAGGGGCATCGCCATCCGAGCTGGCGACCAACGTCAACAAAGAGGTGACGGTGACCGGGCCAGTGCAGGAGGCGCCAGCCCCGTCGGCAGGCGCGGCCGACCCGACGGTGCTGCGTCCGCCGTCCGTGCAGGTCGAATCCGTGAAGGTGGTGGCTGACACCTGTCCGTAGGCGCATCGGTGTGCTGCCCCACGCCGCGCGTGGGGCGGCACACTCAAGCCGATGGCTCACCGTTCTCCATCGTCCCTCAGTACCTCGGTGGCTCGACGATCTGCCGCAGCCGGCACTCCAGCT
>CAZZGM010000181.1:0-6588 GCA_964653955.1 uncultured Bifidobacteriaceae bacterium
TGGCCGGGCGCGCGCGCCGTTCGGGACGCGCCGCGCCGTGGCAGCCAGACACCAGCGCCCAGCACGACCCACATGAACGGGTCGACGATGTAGAGAGCGTCGCCGTAGAACCAGCGATTGGAGAAGGGCATCAGGAGCCGGACGCCATAGCTGTTGAGGAAATCCAGGAAGACGTGGGAAAACATCCCGACGTAGGCCAGTACCAGCAGTGCAGGCCATCGCAGGGGCGGCACCGGCTCGCGCCCCTCACCAGCGCCGGGCGCGCGCGGCGGGCGCAGACGGCCGATCGCCCAGACGACCACGGCCAGCGCGAGCGGCAGCAGCAACTGCGCGAGCACGCCATGCGTCCAGCCGCGGCGAAACGACACGGGCAGCGTGTTGGTGGCAAACACCAGCACGTCGATGTCCGGCAGGTTCGCGGCCACCATCAGCGTCGCCATGCCGTAGCGGGTAGACGAAGCAAGTCCGGCGCGGCCCAGCGCCGCGCCAGTGAGCGTGTGACAGAGGTTATCCATGGATGACGAAAGAGCGGGGAGCGCGAATCAGCGGCGATCGACAGATGCCTTTTCCACGGCCGCGTCCGCGCGCAGGTCCTTGCGCAGCACCTTCCCCACGGGCGACTTGGGTAGTTCGTCGCGAAACACCACCAGCTTCGGCACCTTGTAGGACGTCAGCGACTTGCGGCAATGATTCCGGATGTCGTCGGCCGTGAGACCGCGATCCTTGCGGATGACATAGGCCACCACCCACTCGCCCGTGTCCTCATCGGGCACGCCGAGCACCGCGCAGTCCTGGACGCCAGGGTGCGCGGCAATGACGGCTTCCACCTCGTTCGGATACACGTTGAAGCCGCTCACCAGAATCATGTCCTTCTTGCGATCGACAATGAAGACGTAACCTTCCTCGTCCATCTTCGCCATGTCGCCGGTGTAGAGCCAGCCGTCACGGATGGCGCGCGCCGTTTCGTCCGGGCGCTGCCAGTAGCCGGGCATCACCTGCGGCCCGCGGACAATCAGTTCTCCAGGCTCGCACACCGGTACATCGCGCCCGTCATCGTCCACCACGCGCACGTCGGTGCCGGGAATGGGCACGCCAATGGAGGCGCGCTTCTGCCGGTGGAAGGGGTTGAGCGTCACCACCGGCGAGGTTTCGGTGAGCCCGTAGCCCTGATAGATGGGCGTTTTGGTGACCTCTTCCCAGCGTTCGCCCACCGCCGGCACGAGCGCCATGCCACCGGCCACCGAGCCCCGGAAGGTCCACGACGGCCGCTCGCGGAACCACTGCTCGTGCATGAGACCGGCAAACAGCGTGTTGACGCCGGTGAACCACGTGATCGGTTCGGTCTCGAGCACCTTCTTCAGGTTCGACAGCGGCCGCGGGCTGGGCACCAGGATGTCGCGCCCGCCGGTGACGAAGAAGAGCATGAGGTTCGCCGTGAACGCGAAGATGTGGTACAGCGGCAGCGCGGTGAGCATCACCTCTTCGCCGACGCGCAGCCATGGCCGCCACGCCTGCACGCACTGTTCGATGTTGGCCAGCAGGTTGCCATGCGTCAGCATGGCCCCCTTGGCCGCGCCGGTAGTGCCGCCCGTGTATTGCAGCGCGGCCAGCGTCTCGTGTGTGAGCGACCGTGCGTAGATGGAGGCGTCCGCGCCGGTTTCCTGCCGGGTCCGTCCTTCGGCCAGCGCCTGGCGGAACGTGACGTGCGGGAATCGCACGGCCGGAATCATCTTCTTCACGTACTTCTGCACCGCCCAGACGATGAGCCGGGTAGCGGTGGGCAGCAGGTCACCAATGGACGTCACGATGACCGTCCTGATGCTGGTATGCAGCAGCACCTCGGCGACACGGTCGGCAAACAGATCGATGGTGACAAGCGCTACGGCCCCGCTGTCCGCGAACTGGTGCGTCATTTCGGGTGCCGTGTAGAGCGGGTTGGTGTTCACCATCACCACGCCGGCCTTGAGGGCCCCGAACACCACCACCGGGTAGGCCAGGCAGTTGGGCATCTGGATGGCCAGCCGATCGCCGGGTTGAAGGCCGGCCACCTCGCGGAGGTACACCGCGAACGCGTCGGAGTATGTATCCACCTCGGCAAACGTGAGCCCGCCTTTCGACCCGTTGGGCAGACCCAGCGTGAACGCCGTCTTCGGCGCGAAGGTAGTGGCGGCTTCGCGAATGAGCGCCGGCAGGTGCGGATGAGCCAGCGGTGCCAGGTCCCTGGCCGTTTCCGGGTGGTAGAACTCGATCCACGGTCGTTCTGCCATGTCGTGCACAACTTACACCGCGGCGCCGATATCGGCACACGAGGTTTTCGCCGATATGCGCCAGCAAGGCCGGCACGCACGAGGTGAATCCGGCACAATGGGGAGCCATGCGGATACGGACGAGTGGAATGACCATGCTGCTGGGGTTGGCGCTGTGCGCCGGCGCGTGCAGCCGCGGCGACGGCGACGCGGACACGCCGACAGGCCCCAGCCCGTCCGGCAATTCCGTTCATTACACAGTGATTGGCGCCAGCGATGGGCTCGGCGTCGGCGGTTCGGTGGTATGTGCCTTTTTCGATCTCGACTGCGAAAACGGCACTGGCTATGCGCAGACGCTGCGGCGCCGCTTCCGGGCCGACGGGCACACCGTGGGATATGACAACCTCTCCGTTCCCGGCACGGTGTTGTCACCCGCCATCGTCGACCTGGCGCGCGAGATTGGCCGTTCTGATCCCGGCAACTTTCTGGACCGCTATCCGCAGTTCGTGCGGGCCGGCACCACGCACGTCACTATTTTCGCGGGCGGCAATGACGCCAACATCATTGGCACGGCCGTGTCGAACGGCCTTGGCGGCGGCAACCCGAGAGCCTTCATCGATGCGCATGTCCGGCAGTGGGGCCAGGACCTCGTGGAGCTGGTGGCGCGCATCCGCAACCGTGCTCCCCGCGCGCGGATCGTGGCGTTCAACCTGCCCAACCTGGGCACAGCGCCGTACCTCTCGGGACGTACCGTGCAGGAACGCAGCGTGATGCAGCGGATTGCCACGGGCCTGGCCGACCAGGTGAACACACTCACCAGCCGGAACGTGCTGGTGGTCGACCTGGCGTGCGATCCGCGCATCATCCAGCCGTCGAGCTTTGCCGCGGATGGATTCCACCCGAGCGACGCCGGCTACGCACTCATGGCCGAGCTGGCCTACCCGGTGCTGGCCGGCGGCACCGCCGCCACACCGCAGCCTTCCTGCGGTCCACGCACCGTCCTGCCCGCCTATTAAAGGGGGCGTCAGGTTATGACCCTCACGGTCGGGGTCAGGTCATCTGGTGATCTTGTGATGTCTTGATGTCGCGATCTCAGTCTCAGTCTGAAGATCTGACGATCAATCTTCAGATCGCCAGATCACGCGATCGCAAGGTCGACGATCCCCACATCAACACGTCACGAGATCACCAGGTCTCCAGCGCGGCTGTATTGCTGCCAGCCATCACACGATCGATACAAAACCAGCACGAAAACAGATTCATCGTGCACAAAAACCACACCAGTGACGCTTCTGACACGTTCTTTCTTGCTGACTGATATTTGATTCGTGCATACTTTGCACTTATTCGAAACCGGAATCGTTGCCGCAGACACCTGGCTGGCAGCGAATCGTTCATCACCGCGCAGGTGTGCGAGAGGGAGACAGATTTATGGGTTCCGCAGCACTGGGTGAGGCGGTCAAAGGCATCAACGCCTGGGCCACGGAAGGGATGCGGCAGCTGGCCAAGCCCATCAACGTGGGCAAGGTGTTCGGCGAGCTGGCCTTCAACGACAAGACACAGCAGGCCCGCCTGCCCAAGCCCGTCTACAAATCGCTGCGCGACACCATTCTTCGCGGCAAGCCGCTCGACATCTCCACCGCCGACGCGGTGGCCACGGCGCTGAAGGATTGGGCGCTGGAACACGGCGCGTCGCACTTCACGCACTGGTTCCAGCCCATGACCGGCATCACCGCCGAAAAGCACGACAGCTTCTACAACCCGACGGGCGACGGCCGCACGCTGGCCGAGTTCAGCGGCAAGGAACTGGTCCGCGGCGAACCGGACGCCTCGAGTTTCCCGTCCGGGGGCATGCGCAGCACCTTCGAGGCGCGCGGCTATACGGCGTGGGACCCGACCAGCCCGCCCTGGATTTTCATGAACGGCAACAGCGCCACGCTGGTCATCCCGACGGCGTTCGTCAGCTGGACGGGTGAGGCGCTGGACAAGAAGACGCCGCTGCTCCGCTCCATGGAGGCGCTGTCGGCGCAGGCCGTGCGCGTGCTCAAGCTGTTTGGCTCCACCGCCACGCGCGTCACCGCCACCTGCGGGCCCGAGCAGGAATATTTCCTGATCGACCGCAACTTCTACTTCGCGCGTCCGGATCTCATCAACGCCGGCCGCACACTGTTTGGCGCCCGCCCGCCGAAGGGCCAGGAGCTGGAAGATCAGTACTTCGGCTCCATCCCCGACCGCGTGCTCGCCTGCATGGCTGAAGTCGAGGCCGAGCTCTACCGCGCCGGCGTGCCCATCAAGACGCGCCACAACGAAGTGGCCCCTTCGCAGTACGAAGTGGCACCCATCTTCGAAAGCGCCAACGTCGCCACCGATCACCAGATGATGACGATGGAGACGCTGAAGCGGGTGGCGCCGCGTTATGGGCTGGCGTGCCTGATTCACGAGAAGCCGTTTGCCGGCATGAACGGCTCGGGCAAGCACGTCAACTGGAGCATGAGCGACGACCAGGGCAACAACCTGCTCAACCCGGGTGACACACCGCACGACAACGTGCAGTTCCTGTTCTTCTGCGCGGCCGTCATCCGTGCCGTCGACAAGTTCCAGGGGCTGCTGCGCATGGCCATTGCCCATGCGGGCAACGATCACCGCCTGGGTGCCAACGAAGCCCCGCCCGCCATCCTGTCGGTGTTCCTGGGCGACATGCTCACCGACATCTTCGAGCAGCTGGAAAACGGCGGCGCGAAGCGCAGCAAGGACGGCGGCCTGCTCGACATTGGCGTGTCGGTGCTGCCGCAGCTCCCGCGCGACGCCGGCGACCGCAACCGCACGTCGCCGTTTGCCTTCACCGGCAACAAGTTCGAGTTCCGCGCCGTGGGATCCACGCAGAACGTGGCGTTCCCGTCCACCTGCCTCAACCTCGCGGTGGCCGAGTCGCTGGACGCCATGGCCACGGAACTCGAAAAGGCGCTGGCCGGCGCCAAAGGCAAGGCCGCCTTCAACGACGCGGTCGCCGCGCTGCTGAAGAAGACGGTGCGCCAGCACAAGCGCATCATCTTCAATGGCAATGGCTACGCCGATGCCTGGCAGAAGGAAGCCGCCAGCCGCGGACTGCTGAACCTGAAGAACACGGTCGATGCGCTGCCGCAGATCGTGCAGCCCGAGGTGGTGAAGACCTTCGAGAAGTACAAGGTGCTGAGCGATCGCGAACTGCACGCACGCTATGAGATCAACCTCGAGAACTACAGCAAGACCATCAACGTCGAGGCTCAGCTCATGGTGCTGATGGCCAACCGCTACATCCTGCCCGCGGGACTCGAGTTCCAGAAGCGCGTCGGCGAGAGTGTGGCGGCGGCCAAGGCCGGCGGCGCGCCCAGCAAGGAAGGCGCGAAGCACCTGGCCAAGGTGGTGGGCCTGGTGGACAAGTTCCGCGCGCAGACCGAAAAACTCGCGGGCGCGCTCGAACACAACAGCCCGTCGGCCGAGAAGCACGCGAAGTACATGCGCGACACCATCATCCCGGCCATGGTGCGCCTGCGCGAACTGGGCGACCAGCTCGAGGTGGTCATCCCGCACGAGCTGTATCCGCTGCCGACCTACCGGGAGATGCTGTTCGTCAAGTAGCTCACGGAAGCTGCCGGGGTCAAAAGAGGCCCGTCCGGACCGCCCTTCAGGGGCATCCGGGCGGGCTTCGTTTTATGATGGGGACTGCGCCTGACCGCAACCATCATGAACAGACGTCATCTGCTTTTTTCGCTTGCCTCACTCGCTGTCGTTGGAACCGCCGCCTGCGGTAACGATCAGACCGATCCCAGCCCGCTGCCGCCCACGGGATCAGCGCCGTTCAGCACGACGGACCTTCGTGAAGGCACTGGAGCCACAGTGCAAGCTGGCCAGGCAATCACCGTCGCTTACGCCGGCTGGCTGTACAGTGATACCGCATCCGAAAACAAGGGCAGGATGTTCGACCCGTCCAGCGGGACTGGACGATCGACGCTGCGGTTGACGATAGGAGTCGGCCAGGTCATCCGGGGCTGGGATCAAGGGATTCCCGGCATGCGCGTCGGCGGGCTCCGCCGCATCGTCATTCCGCCTGAACTCGCCTACGGATCATCCGGCAGCGGACCGATTCCCCCCAACGCCACGTTGCTGTTCGAGGTGGAGCTGGTCTCCATTCCGTAAGACCGCGCGGAAGGAACGGGCGCATCGTCTGCGAGCTGCAAGCATGCGGTGCGCCGATGGCCGCGTGCGCCGTTACCTGAAGCCCTCTGCTACGGCCGCACGCGCACGGCCGTCACGCGCATGGCCAGGCGCCGCGTATCGGCTCCGCCCGTGTCGGCGGGACGTA
>CAZZGM010000182.1:0-6583 GCA_964653955.1 uncultured Bifidobacteriaceae bacterium
TCGATTGAAGTGATCAAGAATTATATTCAGTCGCAATTACCCCCTATGATGCAGGCGGACCAGGAGGCGTTGAACCGTTCCATCCGTCAACTCGACGACCTGTTCCTCCTGGTGGTGGTTGGCGAGTTCAACGCCGGAAAGAGCACGTTCATCAACGCGCTCATTGGACAGGCCGTGCTCGAAGAAGGCGTCACGCCCACCACGACTCAGGTGCAGGTACTCACCTGGGGAGAAGGCGAGACGCGGGTTGTCGAGACCGCCGGATTCCGAACCATCACGGCATCTGTCGACCTGCTGCGCGACATTCACATCGTCGATACGCCGGGCACCAACGCCATCTTCCGTGAGCACGAAGCCATCACCACCGATTTCGTGCCACGTGCCGACCTGGTGCTGTTCGTCACGTCCGCGGACCGGCCGTTCACCGAAACCGAGCGCGGGTTCATGGACACCATCCGCGACTGGGGCAAGAAGATCGTCATTGTCGTCAATAAGGTCGACATCCTCGAGCGGGCCGACGATGTGACGCGGGTCGAGCAGTTCGTGCGTGACAGCGCCACGGCCCTGCTGGGCGTTGCGCCGGAAATTTTTCCGGTATCGGCCCGCACGGCGCTTCGCGCGCGGACGGCGGGCGGCGCGCCCGATCCCGGCTTCAACGCGCTCGAACGTTACATTTCCACCACGCTCGATCAGCAGGAACGTGTGCGGCTCAAGCTGCTCAATCCCGTCGGCGTCGGCGCGCGGCTGGCGGAACGGTATGCGGAAGTCGTGTCGTCCCGGCTGCACCTGCTGAAAGACGATGTGGCGGCCATCGACGATATCGAGGCGCAGCATTCCACCTACCGGCACGACATGCGGAAGGACTTCCGCTACCGCCTGTCGGCCATCGACAATGTGCTCCACGAGTTCGAGCGCCGTGGCGTGGCCTTCTTCGATGAGATGCTCCGGCTGGGACGCGTCTTCGACCTGCTCAACAAGTCGAAGCTCCAGGTGGACTTCGAGCGGCAGGTCGTGGCCGACATGCCGCGAGAGATCGAACACGGCGTGCACGAGATCATCGACTGGATGGTGGCCAACGATCTGCGCCAGTGGCAGGGCGTGATGACGCGCATCCAGGCACGGCGGGCGACGCACGCGGACCGCCTGCTGGGCGACGTCAACAGCCACTTCGAGTTCGATCGCACGCGCCTGCTCGACACCGTGGGCCGGGCGGCGGAACGCGCCGTCGACGGATACGACCGCACGCGCGAGGCGGCGGACATGGCGGAGTCCGTGCGCGCGGCGGTGGCCGGTGCGGCCCTGGCCGAAGCTGGCGCCATTGGCCTTGGCGCTGCCGTGGCGGCCCTGGCCAGCACGACCTTCGCGGACGTCACCGGCATTCTGGCCGCAAGCGCGCTGGCGGTGGTGGGCCTGTTCGTCATTCCCGTTCGCCGGCGCCAGGCCAAGGCCGCGCTGGCCGGGAAGATCGAGAAGGTGCGCACGGACCTCGTGGCCGCGCTGACCACGCAGTTCGATCAGGAAATCGATCGCGGCGTCGCGCGCGTGCAGGATGCCATTGCGCCTTACACGCGATTCGTGCGGACCGAGCGCGAGCAACTGACGGGCCTGCAGCACGACCTCGAAGACATCGGGCAGCACCTCGACGGCCTGCGGCAGCGCATCGAATCACAGCCGACCTGACGGCGGCGCCCGCGCCATCGAGTGCGAGATCGACAGCCACCTCGACCTGTAAGAGGACACCAGACAGACAAAGGCACGGAGCGGTGCCAGTGTTCGACGCGGCACCTCGATGGCTTACGCTGACGGGTCGAAAATCTCCTGCGTGCGGAAGTTCCTGCGCACTCCTGGCGCACGTTTCCGCGCAGTTTCTGCCGCGCGGTGCGGCCTTCTTCGACGTTTCCCTCACAAACGCGATCGGCACGCCCCTCGCTATGTCCCGGGTTCACCGCTTGCCGTTGAGGACGATGCTAGGATGAGCGCCATGGACCCTGTGCGGCGGAGTGACTGGCCGGCGCCGCCGGTCAAGCTCACCTACGACGACTTCCTGCTTTTCCCGGACGACGGGCAGCGGCACGAGCTCATCGATGGGGAGCACTACGTGACGCCCTCGCCAATCCTGTGGCACCAGGAACTGTCGCTGCGCCTGACGCTGGCGCTGTCGCGCTATCGGGAAGCCCATCCTGGCGGCCGGCTGTTCTACGCCCCCCTCGACTGCATCTTCACGCAGTTCGACGTCGTCGAACCCGACCTGCTGTTCATCACCGACGATCAGTTGCACATCCTCGGCGACAAGTACGTGCACGGCGCGCCGTCCCTGGTGGTGGAGATTCTGTCGCCGGGAACCAAACGCGTGGACGAGCGCATCAAGCGCGACCTCTACGACCGCGTCGGCGTACGTGAATACTGGATCGTTGATCCGCTGTCACGCGCGCTGGTGATTCACCGCAGGGCTGCAGACGGCACGTTTCCGCAGACCGCGCGTCTCGACCCTGAAAATGGTGACACGCTGACGACCCCGCTCCTGCCGGACTTCACGCTTTCGATGGACGAGTTGTTCGCGCCCTCCTGAGGGGCACCTTTACTCGACGCGGAGCGCGATCACGGGATCGACTCGCGTCGCACGCCTGGTGGCCAGCACGAGGCCGCTGACGGGACGATGCGGAGCGAGCGGCCGCGGATCACATACCCAATCCGAACCGCCGAGCTTGACCTGTGGCGCCTGCGCCGGGATGATGACCAGTCGAACGAGGGACATCCCGCTCCGTCTCGTTCCCGTCCTTCCGGGTCCGCGCCGCTGATGCACGGAGCGCAGGCACCTGTGCAGCCACGTACCGCGCGGATACCCGGCTTCATCCTCCAACGACGTCCCTCGAAAGGAGCACGCACCGATGCTGCAGCAGTTCTGGACCCAGACTTCGATCCTCTTCACAGGAACCTTGCCGAGCATCATCGGCGCCCTGGTCATCCTGGTGCTCGGCTGGGTGGTCGCTCTCATTGCCGCCGCCATCGTGCGCGGCATCCTGCACCGGACGACCATCGAAAACCGCATTGCCGAGTGGATGTTCGGCCGGCCCCAGGCACCGGGCGCGGTCGAACGTGTGTGCGGAACCGCGGTCTTCTGGATCGTGATGCTGTTCGTGTTCATCGCGTTCTTCGAAGCGCTGCACCTCACGGCGGTCACGCAGCCGCTCAACGTCTTCCTGCAGCAGCTGAGCGCCTACGTGCCGCGGCTCTTCGGCGGCGTGCTGCTGATCCTGGTGGCCGGCGTGCTGGCCTCGCTGCTCAGCCGTGTGGTGGGCCGGGCGCTCGAAGCCGCCGGTGTCGATCGTCGCCTCGGCACCGACGAGGGCCAGCCCATTGCCTCCTCGATGCGCGAGGTCATGTACTGGACGGTCTGGCTGCTCTTCCTGCCGATGCTGCTGAGCACGCTTGGGCTCAATGGACTGCTGGAGCCGGTGCAGGCGCTGTTGAACAAGGCGCTGGCGTTCCTCCCCAACGTCTTCGCGGCCATCGTGGCGCTGGTGGTCGGCTGGTTTGCCGCGCAGCTCATCCGGCGCATCGTTACCAATCTGCTGGCAGCGGTGGGCGTGGATCGGTTCGCGGAACGCGCCGGCGTGTCGCGCGCGCTCGGCGAACGAACGGTGTCGCAGACCATCGGCACGATTGTCTACGTGCTGATTCTCATTCCCGTGGCCATTGCCGCACTCAACGCACTGCAGATCGACGCGGTGACGGCACCGGCCAGCAACATGCTCAATACGCTGCTGAACGCCATTCCGTCCATCTTCGCGGCCACCATCGTGCTGGTGCTGTCGTTCGTGGTCGGGCGCGTGGTGGCGGAGCTCATCGCGCGCGGCCTGTCCGCCATCGGCTTCGATCGCGCGCTGGCAGCCGTCGGGCTCGTCACGCCGGCCGCAGCAGTGGCCTCACCCACCGTGCCCGCGCGGGCGCCGTCGACGATTGTCGGTCAGGCCGTACTCGTCACCATCATGATCTTCGCCAGCATCGAAGCCGCCGGGCTGCTCGGCTTCTCGGAACTGCAGGCCCTGCTGTCGTCACTGCTCGTCACCGCCGGACACATCGTCCTGGGTCTGGTCATCTTCGGCGTGGGACTCTACCTGGCCAATCTGGCGGCACGGGCCATTGCCAGCAGCGGCGCGACCAACGCCGGGCTGCTTGCCCCGATCGCCCGCGTGGCCATCATCACGTTCACCGGCGCCATGGCCCTGCGCCAGATGGGGCTGGCCAACGAAATCGTCAACCTGGCATTCGGCCTGGTGCTCGGCGCCATTGCCGTGGCCGCGGCCATTGCGTTCGGCTTTGGCGCGCGCGAGGCGGCCGGGCGGCAGGTCGAGGAGTGGATTGCCAGATACAAGCGTTGACGTGACGACGTCCGCGCACCGCCTTCCGGCAGGTAATACACTTACGGCCGTGGAGGACGAGCAATGAACGTGCGAGCAGCAATGGCAGTCATGACCTGCATGATGGTGTGTCATGTCGCGGCACCTGACGCGCGGGCGCAGGAAACGCCCACCGAACGCGCGGCGGCAAAAGAGGTGCTCCAGCGTATGGCGGAGATGCAGGCATCGCTCGACGTGCCCGGGATGGTCGCGAAATACACCGCGCCAAACCCGGTCCGCGACCGCATCATCGCGCGCGTCGACGAGCTCATGAAGTCGGAGCTGCTCGCACTGTCCGACGATATATGCAAAAACCCCGAAGTGGGGTATCAGGAGACACGATCGGTTCAGAAGCTGGTCGAAGTGCTCCGCTCACACAACTTCAGTGTCGAGGTGGGCGTTGCCGGCCTCGACACGGCATTCGTGGCACGCCACCGTGGCGGCAGCACCGGCCCGCGGCTGGGCGTGATTGTCGAATACGACGCGCTCCGCGGTACCACTGGCGCGTTTCACGGTGATCAGCACTGCTCGCAGGGCCCCATTGGCATCGCTGCGGCGGTGGCGGTAGCTGAGTACCTGTCGGCCAACAACATTCCCGGCAGCGTCACGGTGTTCGGCACACCCGGCGAAGAACTGCTCGAACCTTCGGCCAAGACGGTGATGCACCGCGCGAAGGTCTTCGACGGTATGGATGTCATCGTCCGCAGCCACGCCAGTAACCAGACGTCGCGGCCGGCACCCGGCTTCGGCACCTGCTGCCTGAACATCGACGGCGTGAAGTACACGTTCAGTGGCGCACCGGCACATCAGATGACGGCGTGGAACGGACGGAACGCGCTCACCGCGGTGACGCTGCTGTTCAGCAACATCGACGCCGTCCGCAGCAATCTGCGGCCGGAAACGCGCATCCAGGGCATCATCACCGAAGGCGGCGCCGCGCCGAATGTGGTGCCCGATCGGACGCAGGCGGACTTCTACATCCGCTACCCGGACGAGGTCTACCTGCGGCAGGTGCGCGAGTTCGTGGACAACGCCGCGAAAGCCGCCGCACTCGCCACCGGCACGAAGGTGAACATCGACAACTACGGCAGCAACCGTGACGGCATCTCGGTGGCCACGCTGGCGGAACTGGCCTTTGCCTACATGAAGCAGTTCGGCGGCGGCAAGGTGAACGAAGAACCGGGCAAGCCGCAGGGATACGAAGAAAGCGGCAGCGTCTCGCGCGACATTCCCGGCATCGGCTTCAGCGCCTACACCTCGGACTGGCCGAACCACACCTACGAGATGGAAGAGGACAACTTCAAGCCGGTCGGCCACGACGGCTTCACGGTGCAGGCGCGCGCGATGGCGGCGCTGCTGTTCGACTTCGTGTCACAACCGGAACTCCGTGCCGCCGTGCAGAAGGAGTTCGCCCACACCAGGGCGCAGTTCGAGGCGTATCTCGCCGCGCTCGAAAAGACCTACCAGGTACCGGTCGTTCCCGATCCGAAGTAAGGCCGCGCCTCGTCGGGGCGCTTCTGCCGCCACGGGGCGACGGCACGGGCACGGCGGGACGTGTCACTGGGCGCCGTCTACAAGACGCGCGATCGGCTCGAGCAGAAACACCTCGTGCGCAGCACGCTTGGTCCTGCCACGGCCGAGCGGGGCGGACGACGGAAGCGGATTTATGGCGTGACGGCGGCAGGGATGAAAGCGCTGCGTGCGTCACTCAGCACGGTTGCGCGAATGAGTCGCGGCCTGGAGGCGGTGGTCGAACGGTCATGATCCGCCCACGCTTTGCGCGCGTTGCTCGAGCGTCTCGTGCGGCCGAGACTTCGCGACGCAATCATCGGCGACCTCGACGAGCTGTTCGAAGCCGAGCGCGTGCACCGGCCCTTCCGGGCGTGGCTGCTCTACTGGACTCGGCTCGTCGCCCGCCGCCCCGAACTGGCGGTGAGAACCGCCCTCGGCGCCACGCACGGACGCATCGTCAGGCAAATCGTGGCGAAAATCTGGTGCTCGGCATTGCCGGCGGCGTCATCGGCATCGCACTCGCGCGCCGGTCTTGCCGCTGTTCATGCCGTGGCCTACGAACCGTTCTTTCAGCAACTGACCATCGACTGGTATGTGCTGATGTTTGCCGCGGTGCTGTCGTTCGTGGCGCCGCTCGTCTTCTCCATCGGACCGGCTGCGCAACGCATTCG
>CAZZGM010000183.1:0-6581 GCA_964653955.1 uncultured Bifidobacteriaceae bacterium
GGCCAGACCGTTCGGCGCAGGCGATGTCCCGGATGGTGCGCCAGAGGAAGTGCAGCTCAGCGACAGGGCAGCGAGCATGCCGGCAGGGGTGGCGGCAAGAAATTGACGGCGTGTGCTCATGGAGTGGGTATAACACGGACGCAGCGCGGTTGAGGGGCACCTCGTGCCCAGAAGCCGGCGCCGCGTGCGCGGGCACTGGCCTCGGCCCGTGCGAGGCTTGCGTCGTTGGAGTAGCGCGTGAAGTGACAGGCGAGGCCGGCGTCGAGCATTGCGGTGCCCACGTCCTGTCCCCCGGCGCGGACGCTGGCGACGAGGCGGCCGTAGCGGTCGACGTCGCGTCCCGTGAGTGTGACGCGCTGGTTGAACAGCAGCACGCGAGCGTGATTGCGTGCAACGGCGCTGTAGGGCTCACCGCGTTCCGGCGCGTCGATGCCGAAGACGCGCACGCGCACCCGGCCGGTCCGGCCGTCGAGGACGACATCGAAGGTGTCGCCGTCGATGACGGAGGTAACCAGTCCGGTAGCGGTCGTGCCGACAAGCGCGCGGAGTTCGGTCGCCGGCTGCGCGAAGGTGGCGGCTCCGTGCAGCAGCGGGAGCAGCAGCGCGATGCTCAGGCACAGGGACGGCGATTGCGCCATGTCCCTGATGCAGGCACCGCAGCGTCGCCGGATCTGCGCGGCGCCGATGGACAAGACGGGCCGGTGGCGCACGTCAGTGGCTGGCCTCCATGCGCGCCTCGATGCGCTCGAGCACGGCAACGATTGCCTCGGTCGTCGTCCGGTACTCGTCCCGGGTGGCCTCGATCAAGGCGCGCAGGCGGCTTTCGACGTCGCCGAGTTCGCCACGAAGGCCGGTGGCGAGGCCGGCCATCTCCTGCCGAAGTTCCAGGAATCCGGTGGCGACGATGACTTCGAGCCGGGTCAGTCGTTCTTCGAGTGCCATGACCTCGTCGGTCATCGTACCATCGTCCTCGCAATGACAGATCGCCAGATCACCAGATCCTCAGATCTTCATTCTCCCTTTACACTTATCCGCAATGACACGTCGCCACATCCTCCTCGTCGTCGGTCTGCTGGCTCTGGCCTTGGTTCTGGGTACCGGCGCCGACCGGACGCTTCTGGCGCGGGTGCAGCAGGACGCCGCGCCGCCGTTCCGGTTATCGCCCGAGCGCCTGCGTGCCCGGCTGCAGGCCGTCCAGCAGGGCCTGGACCACATTCCCGGCGAGGTACTGGTGAAATTCCACCCGGGCGCCGGCCCCGTGGAGCAGGCCCGCGCATTGTCCGTGGCGCGCGGGCCGGTGCCGCAGTCGAACCAGCAATGGGTTGGCGACGCGCTGCTGGTGCACGCGGCCGACGAACCGGATGCGGCACGCTTCGCGGCGCGCCTGGCACAGCAGGCCGAGGTGGTGTGGGCCGAGCCCAATTACCTGATGGACATGCACGGCGTGCCCAACGATCCGTTCTTCAGCGAGCAGTGGCACTTCAACGCCATCAACATGCCCGCCGCCTGGGACATCAACCCCGGCGGCTCGTCGGATGTGATCGTCGCGGTCATCGACAGCGGCATCACGGAACGTGACGCGTCGTACGGCTTTCAGCTCTGGACGGGACAGCGCTTCAGTACGTTTGCCACGCCCTTCCGCGTCAATCCCGAATTGAATGAGTCGCAGATTCTGCCTGGACGCGATTTCGTCTTCTTCGCCTCCGGCACACCCGTGCTCGACCTGGTGGGACACGGTACCCATGTGGCCGGCACCATTCTCCAGGCCACCAACAACGACCTGGGTGTCGCGGGCATTGCCTATCAGTCGCGCCTGCTGCCACTGAAAGCGTGCATGGGCTACTGGGAACTGCAGATCATTCTGGGCGCGCTCGGAGAGCCCGGATTCGTGCCGCCCACCTATCGAGGTGGTTGCGATACGGCGGCCATTGTCGCGTCCATCCGTCATGCGGCGGATCAGGGCGCGAAGGTGATCAACCTCAGTCTGGGAGGCCCCAGCCCGATGGAAGCCGTGCGTGAGGCGCTGGTGTATGCGGTGCAGCGTGGAGCATTCGTGACGGCATCGGTCGGGAACGAATACGAAGAGGGCAACCCCGTGTCGTACCCGGCGGCGTATGCGGCGGATATCAACGGCATGATGTCGGTGGCGGCCGTCGGACGCAATCTCGCGCGGGCCTTCTACTCGAACACGGGCGGGCATGTGGAAATCGCCGCGCCGGGTGGCGACTTCCGCTCGGGTTCGACCGGTGGTCTCGTGTTTCAGGCGACGCTCAATCCGAGCGACATCAATACCGCCACGGTCGTGGTCCCACGCTTCGACCGGTATGTCATCCTCGGGCAGCAGGGAACCTCCATGGCCGCGCCGCACGTGGCCGGTGTGGCGGCGTTGTTATATGCACAGGGCATCACGTCGCCGGCCGCCATCGAAGCCGCCATCAGGCGCTTTGCGGTGGATCTGGGACCCGAGGGGAAAGATGACGAGTTTGGCTACGGGTTGATTGACGCGCGCGCGGCCTTGCGCGGGCTGGGGGTGGCGCGATGATCGGTCGTGGACTTCTCGTGGTGGCCGGCATGGTGAGCATGCTGGCCGGCATCGTGCCATTGGCATCGGCACAGCCGCTTGGCATTCGCGGACTGGTGAGCTTTGGCGCGGTTCGGATGGACGCCTCCGACAGCTTCGATGCCATTTTTGGTACGTCCACGCTCAGCGAGGTGGGCGGCGGCGTGCAGGTGACCAACGTCTGGCGCGGCGTGTTTGCCGAAGTCACGGGCGGGCGCTCGAAGAAACGCGGCGAACGCGCATTCGTCCACGAGGGCACGGTGTTTCCGCTGGGCATTCGTCTCGACGCCACCATCACGCCCCTGGACATCGTCGCTGGCTACCGTTTCAACCGCCGCGGCGTGTTGATCCCCTACGTGGGCGGCGGCTACACGTCGGTCGCGTACCGCGAAACGTCGCCGTTTGCCGAGAGTGGAGATGATGTGGATGAGCGGTACGGGGGATTGGTGGCGCTGGCCGGTGTCGAAGCGCGGGCACTGAGCTGGCTGCACGTGCGCGGAGAAGCACGGTATCGCCGCGTGCCTGATGCGTTGGGACGGGGCGGTGTGTCGGCCGCATTCGGCGAAGACGAGCTGGGAGGCTGGCGCTTCGGCGCGATGGTGGGCATTGGCCGCTGACAGGCCGCGCCTGCGCGACACACCTGGCCGGCGCGTACGGCGCTGCCGGCCGCGCGGTCCGCTCGCCGCGGCTCCGCGCTGGCTCGTCGACGAGCGGCCATGCGCGTCGTAAACGACTCGCTGCTGCTGGCGCCAACGGACCTGGGCAGCTTTCTGCACTGCCGCCACCGGACCGGCCTCGACCTGGCCGTGGCGCGGCGCGTGCTCGAACGGCCGCATGGCGAGGATCCATACGCCGCCATCCTCCAGCGGCTCGGAGCAGAACACGAGCGTCGTCATGTGGACGCACTCCGCGCGCAAGGGTTCGACGTGGTGGAGATTGCCGCACGGGAGGACGCTCCGTCGGTTGCCGTACGCCTGGCGGCACAGATGGCGGACACCATGGCCGCCATGCGCGCAGGGGCTGATGTCATCGTTCAGGCGCGGCTCGCCCACGACACCATGGCCGGCTATGCGGACATCCTGATGAAGGTGCCGCGCGCCAGCAACCTCGGCGCGTGGTCGTACGAAGCACACGACACCAAGCTGGCACGGGAGACGAAGGGCAGCGCCGTGCTCCAGTTGTGTGCGTATTCCGAAATGCTTGAACACATGCAGGGGGTGTTGCCGGAACGCTTCGCCGTGGTGACGCCGGATCCACTGCAGCCCGTCCAGCGTTTCCGAACCAGCGACTACCTGGCGTACTACCGCATGGTGCGTGCGTCGCTTGAAGGACTGCTGCCATCGGGCCACGAGGTCATCGTCCAGGGGCACTATCCCGAGCCTGTGGAGCACTGCTCGGTGTGTACGTGGGAGCCGCGCTGCATCGGCCGCCGCCGATCGGACGATCATCTGTCGTTCATTGCGAACGCCGGCCGTAGCCATCGTGAGGAACTGGTCGCACAGGGATATCCGACGTTGATCGCCGCGGCGCAGATGCCCGTGCCGGTGGCATTTCGTCCCGCACGCGGAACGCGCGCCACCTACGACCGACTGGGACACCAGGCGCGTGTCCAGCACGAGCAGCGCAGCGCCGGCCGTCCGGTATTCGAGCGTCTCGAGGTCGTGGCCGGCGAAGGACTGTCGCGACTGCCGGAGCCATCCGCTGGCGACTTGTTCCTCGATCTGGAAGGCGCCCGATACGCACGTGAGGGCGGTCGGGAGTTTCTCTTCGGTCTCTGGACGGGTCGCGATGGCCCCGAGCAGTACCACGCCTGGTGGGCGACAACGGACGAGGAAGAGAAGGCGGCGTTCGAGACCGTGATGGACCGCATTGCCGCGGCGTGGCAGGCCGACCCCGGCATGCACGTCTATCATTTCAATCACTATGAGCCGACGGCCTTCAAGCGGCTCGTTGGACGCCACGTCACGCGCGGCGAGCTGATGGACCAGTTGCTGCGCGCCGAACGTTTCGTCGATCTCTATCCCATCGTCCGGCAGTCGGTCCGCTGCGGCGTGGAGAGCTATTCGATCAAACAGCTGGAGCAGTACACTGGCTACACGCGGCAGGTGGCGCTGTCCAGCGTGTCGCAACCGTTGCTGGCGGTGGAAGTCGCGCTCGAACGCGGCGCACCGGGCGACATCACCGACGATATCCGCACCGCGGTGCAGGGATATAACGACGACGACTGCCGATCGACCGAGGCGTTGCGCGACTGGCTGGAACGCCTGCGTGGCGAAGCGCTGGCCGAGGGCGTGGACGTGCCGCGTCCGGTGTCGCCGGACGGCGAGCCGGCCCCCGCGGTGTCGGAGCTTCAGCAGCAGGTGAACGATCTGCGCGCGCGACTGCTGGCGGTGGGCGACCTGCTGACGAGCGACGAAGACGAGGAGCTGGCGCAGGCGCTGAGGACGCTCGCGTACCTGCTGGACTGGCATCGCCGCGAGGAGAACGCGGACTGGTGGGAGTACTTCCGCCTCAAGGAACTGCCCGCGGAGGAACTCGCCGAAGAGCGTGCCGCCATTGCCGGGCTCGCGTTCGTGGAGCGGCTGGGGCCGGTCATCGGCAAGACCGGCAAGCCGACGAAGTCGGTTCGCGATCGGTATACCTATCCGGATCAGGATCTGGAAATCGGGCGGAAGGCCAGCCTGCACGCGCGCGACGGCAAGGCGTTTGGCAAGGTGGCCGCGCACGATCGGCCGCAGCGGATGATCGACATCGAGAAGGGACCGTCGCGAGTCGAGGAGCATCCCACGGAAGTGTTCGCGGCGGATGTCGTCGGCACGAGAGGGCCGCAGCAGTCGGTGATGCGCGTGGCCGCAGGGTTGCTCGACGCCATCGAACACGGCAACGCGGGTCTGGGGAGCGTCGCCGAGCGCGTGCGCGCCTATCGTGGTGCCGGCGCGTGTGGGTTGGCGCTGCTGTTCCGTCAACCGCCGCGGCTGCGCGACGATGTGTTCGAGTCCCGTGTTGGCGAATCGGCCACGGACATGGCCGTACGCCTGGCCACCGAGCGGGACCACACGACGCTGCCCGTTCAAGGGCCGCCCGGCGCCGGCAAGACCTACGCCGGTGCGCGCATGATTCGTGCGCTGGTGAAGGCGGGTCAGCGCGTTGGTGTGACCGCCACCTCGCACAAGGTCATTCGCAACCTGCTCGACGAGGTGGCAAGGCAAGCGGCGGAAGCCGGCGAAGCCCTGCGGCTGGGCGCGAAGGTGAGTGAGGCTGACGAGGAACCGGGTGAGGGCGAAGAGCGGCGCGTGAAGGCCTACACCGACAACAGCGAGGCCTGTGCGGCTATCGGCGCCGAGGTGGATGTGCTGGGCGGCACCGCGTGGCTGTGGTCGCGCGAGGAGTTCGCCGGAGCGGTTGACGTGCTGTTCGTCGACGAAGCGGGGCAGATGTCGCTGGCCAACGTTCTGGCCGTATCGCCGGCCGCTGGCAGCCTGGTGCTGCTGGGCGATCCGCAGCAGCTTGATCAGCCACAGAAAGCCACGCATCCGGACGGCGTTGGCGTGTCGGCGCTGCAGCACGTGCTGGGCGACGCCGACACCATGCCGTCGGACCGAGGTATCTTCCTGCCTGTCACCTACCGGATGGCGCCGGACATCACGGCGTTTACGTCCGAGCTGTTCTACGCGGGGCAGCTTGCGCCGGCCGGAGGGTTGGAACGCCAGGCGCTGGTGGGCACCCGGCGTTTCGACGGTGCGGGACTGTGGCTGGTGGACGTGCCGCACGATACGAACCAGACCAGCGCGCCCGAAGAGGTGGACGCGGTCGAAGCACTCGTTCGCGAACTGCTGGGCATGGACGCACGTCGGGACGCGCCGGCGTGGGCGGATGCATCGGGGCAGACGCGCCCGCTGACCGCGGCGGACCTCCGTGTCGTCGCACCCTTCAACGCGCAGGTCAATCGCCTCACCGAACGTCTGGCGCCGCTGGGGGTTCCCGTGGGCACGGTGGACAGGTTCCAGGGGCAGACCGCGGC
>CAZZGM010000184.1:0-3211 GCA_964653955.1 uncultured Bifidobacteriaceae bacterium
GCCGGCGGTGGTACGAGCCGTTTTCGAGGATGTCCATCTTCGGCGTGATTCGGGCCAGCACCTTATCGGCTTCGGCCTTACGATCCAGCCGCATCAGCGTCATCCACATCCAGTCGCTCGTTGCGACCACCGAGTCGTCATTGTTCGACACCTTCATGCACTCGACGTAGGCGTCATAGGCCTTTTCGTAGTTGCCCTGCAGGTAATACGCGAGGCCGAGGTGATACCAGATGTTGAACTGCAGCGTGCTGCGCGGGATGCCGGCCGGGTTGGGGGCACCGTCCGGTTCCACTTCGTCGGGTGTGCCCTCGATGAGTTCGGCCGCCCGCTCGAAGTCGGCCTGCGCCCGATCGAACTGACGCACCGAGATGTAGCGGTGGCCGCGGTGCCGATAAAACTTCGGGTTGTCGGGGAACTGCTCGATGCCCTTCGTGAACGTGGCAATGGCATCGCGGTACTGCCACAGGTAGGCCTGGCGCCGGCCGACCCAGATGAGGGCTTCCGGATCGTTCGGAGCCGCGGCCAGGGCCGTCTCGGCAGCGGCCAGGTCGGCCTCGAGCTTTTCGCGGTTGGCAATGGTCTCGGGCGCGAACAGCGGCTCGCCGGACAGTGCGGTTGCTTCCGGCGTCCGCGCCGACGCCTCGGGCGCGCCGGATTCGGCTGGTGGCGCCGCGGGCTGCGAACAGGCCGCCGCCGTCACGAACAACAGGGCACAGAGGGTCGGTCGCATCATGGCGCCGAACTGTAGCACGGCGGGCACCGGCGGTCGCATGCGGCTGACGGCCGCCGCTGGTCCGGCATGAGACGAGCGGTTTGGCGAGCCGTGCCAAGCCGCTCGGATCAGTCCCGGTGGCCGGCTACGGGATCCGACATGTCGAGTAAATCCGGCTGGACGGCGCTCTGGAGCGGTCGTGCGGTGGTGTCCACCGTTGCCGGATCGTCAATGGCATCGCCCGTTGCCGCACCCAGCTCGTGGAACCGCCGCATCGACACCATCATGCGCGTGTCGTAGGTGCCCACCGCTTCGTTGTAGGCCCGTACGGTGGCGTCCAGCCGCGAGCCAAGCGTGTCGAGCCGCTCGGTGAACGTCCGCGCGCGGTCGTACAACTCGCGGCCAAGCCGGCTGATCTCTTCGGCGTTGATCGTCAGCCGCTCCTGCCGCCAGCCGAGCGCCGCGGTCCGCAGCAGCGCAATCAGCGTCAGCGGACTCGCAATCATCACGCGCTGTTTGACGGAGTAATCAATCAGGTGGGCATCCTGTTCCAGCGCGCCCATGAAGATGGCTTCCGCCGGCAGGAACAGCACCACGAAGTCGGGCGAGGACGGGAACTGATCCCAGTAACCCTTCGCGCCCAGCTTGGTCACGTGGTCCTTGACCTGACGCACGTGATTCGCCAGCCGCGCCGCGCGCGTGTCTTCGTCCGTGGCCAGCTGCGCATCCAGAAAGGCTTCGAGTGGCGCCTTGGCGTCCACGACAATCGTGTGATTGCCCGGCAGCCGCACCACGAGGTCCGGCCGCAGACGTCCGGTGTCGGACACCGCGGTGGGCTGCAGTTCGAAGTCGCACTGCTCCAGCATCCCGGCCAGTTCCACCACGCGCCGGAGTTGCACCTCACCCCAGCGGCCACGCACCCCCGGCGACCGCAGCGATCGGACGAGCGCCTGCGTTTCGTGCTGCAGTTGCTGTTGGGTTTGACCGACGGTGCCCAGCAGCTCACGCAGGCTGGCCGTTTCCTGCAGGCGGTGACGGTCGGCTTCCGCCAGCGCGGTCGATACCTGCGCGAGCGTGTCGCGGATGGGCGCCACCAGCGCATCGAGCGCCTGCTGGCGCTGGCCGAGGTCGGCCGCGGCCGCACGATGGACGTTGCCGATCTTCTGGTCGGCCAGCTCCAGAAACTGCCGATTACTGGATGACAGCGCGTTGGCCGCCAGCGCCTCGAACGTATCGCGCAGCTGCTGCTGCATCTGGTCGATGAGCGCCAGGCGTTGGGGGATGTCGCGCTCGCGGTGTGCGAGTTCCGCGGAGAGCCGTGCGTGGTCGGCGCGGATCGCGGCGGTCTGTTCGGCGGCGCGCACGCGTGCGGCCAGCCAGCCCAGCACCGCGCCTGCCGCCATTGCGCCCAGCACGGTCAGGACGAGCGAGGTAGTCACCGTCAGGCAGTGTACTGCACGCACCTGCACGCACGTGCCTTCCCGCGCCTCATTGTCTGGCCGGGACCTGCCGATAGGATGGTGACTGCCTCCCCTCCGGGGCGTTCATCTATGACTGACGGATTCGGGCACCGCACTATTGCGACCGACGATGCGACTGGTGAGAAGGTCGAGCAGTTGGAATTGTCGACCGAGCTGGTGCTGCATGCGGGATTGGCGGCGGCGCTGACCGATCGTGTGACGCGGCTGGCCACCGTACGGCACGCGTCGTACGTCCGCGTGCTCCGCGTGGATCGCCCGGCCATCGATCGTCTGGTGGTGGTGTCCGACGCGACGCCGGGCCGACGCCTGTCGGACTTGCTCGAGGCTTCGGCGCGTGAAGGGCAGCGGCCGGCCATCGAAGCGGTAGTGGCGCTGCTGCGGCAACTGCTTCCCGCCGTGTCGTTGTTCTCGCGCCACCGCCGCGAACAGGCCATCGGCACGCTGGCACCGGAGCGCCTGTGGGTCGTGGCACCATCGCGCGTCGTCATTGCGGACGCCGCGCTGGGGGCGGCCGTCGAACATCTGGCGCTGTCGCGCGAGGACGCCTGGCGGCGTTACCGGATTGCCGCACCGCCTTCGGACGATCCCGTGGTGAGCCATGCGCGCGGCGATGTCACGGCGCTTGGTGCCATCACGCTGGCCATGCTGTATGGCCGTCCGCTTGACAACGGAGCGTTTCCCGGCGCGCTGGCTCAGCTCGTGAGCGACGCACGGGAACGGCACGGGGACGAAGACAGTCCGCTGTCGGGCGTGTTTGCCCGGTGGATCCGGCGCGCGCTTCAGCTCGAGACCAACTCGTTCGATTCGCCGCAGGCCGCCCAGGTGGCGTTCGAAGAGGTACTGGCCAACAACCACCGCTACGTCACCGGCACCGGCGCACTGGAGGCGTGGGTGGAGGGGCTTGGTGGCATGCCGCGGCCCGAGGTGGTCGCGCCGGCCGTGGTGGCCGATGAGGTGCCAGTCGCGGAAACCCAGGCCGAGGCCGATTCCACCGCCGAGGTAACGGCACTGGAATCGG
>CAZZGM010000184.1:3221-6574 GCA_964653955.1 uncultured Bifidobacteriaceae bacterium
GGCCGATTCCAGTGCCGTTACCTCGGCGGTGGCCGGAGAGCCGGCCGCCCCTGGCGGCGGGCGTGTGGCCGGCCTGCGGCCTCGCTGGGCGGCGGCCATCCTGATGGTGCTGCTGCTCCAGGCTGGCGTGATTGGCTGGTACTGGAGTCGACCGGTGCCCGGGCCCGTGGAAGGCGAAGGCGAGCTGGTGGTGACCTCGCGTCCCGCAGGGGCGCGGGTGATTGTCGATGGGGACGACCTGGGCGAAACGCCGCTCACGGTCACGCTGACGGCGGGCCCACACGTGGTGGAGGTGCGCGCCGGCAAAGGAGAACCGCGTGTCATTCCTCTGGTCATCCGAGCCAACGTCCAGACGGCGCAATACGTCGAACTCCAGGAAGGCGTCGACACACCTGCACCGGCCGAACCACGGCCCGCGACTCGGCCCAGACGCTGAGCTTCGGGCCAAAAACGCTTGGTTGCATACGGTGGCACCTGATAGCATGCGGCGTCGATATCTTCAGCAACCATGCAGCGGCTCTTCCTATTCGCGTTGGTAATGGGTGTCGTGGCCGCAGCGGCCGCCTGCCAGGAGGCAGCGCAGCCGTTGCCGGAGGCTTCGGCATCCGGTCGTCTCTCGGACATCGAGCTCGTCGCCGACTCGCGCCTCATCGAAGGGCAGGTGCCGTCGGGACGAACGCTTGGCGCGATGCTGGCCGAGTACGAGGTGCACGACGAGGACCGCCTGCCGCTGGTGTCGGCCATTCAGGCCGTGTTTGACGTCCGCCGCCTGCGCGTCGGCCAGCCGTTCGTGATCGACCGCCTCAACGACGGACGCATCCGCAGCTTCGACTACGAAATCGACGGCGATCGCCGCCTCCACGTCGAGGCGGACGAAGACCTGGGCTTCGCCGCGGTCATCGAGGCCATCGAGAAGGACACGGACATCGACGCGGTCGAGGGGCAGATTTCCCGCGTCACGCCATCGATCACGCAGGCGCTGGACGCGGTTGGCGAGCGGATCGACCTGGCACTGCAGATGGCCGACATCTTTTCGGGCGAGCTCGACTTCTCGTCCGACCTCCAGCCCGGCGACGAATTCCGCCTGGTGGTGGAGCGGCATTCGCGCAACGGCACGTTCGTCGGCTACGGCGCCATCCTCGCCGCGGAGTTCGTGGCATCGGGCCGTCCGCTTCGAGCATTCCGCTATGCGCCCGAGGGGGCCGTACCGGCGTACTACGACCAGGATGGCCGGTCGCTGAAGCGGTTTTTCCTGAAGTCGCCGCTGAAGTTCGAGCCGCGCATTACCTCCCGGTTCAACCCCGCGCGCCGGCACCCGATTCTCAACTACACACGCGCGCACAACGGCGTGGACTACGGCGCGCCGTCGGGGGCGCCGGTCGTGTCGGTGGCACCGGGAACGGTGACCCTGGCGGGCTGGACCAATGGTGGCGGCCGCACCGTCCGTGTTCGCCACAGCAACGGCTACGAAAGCGAGTACCTGCACCTGTCGGCCATCAACGTGCGCGCCGGCCAGCGAATTTCGCAGGGCGAACTCGTTGGCAAGGTCGGCATGACCGGCCTGGCCACGGGGCCGCACCTGCACTACGGGCTCCGCAAGAACGGCCGCTACGTGAACCCCGTCATCGAACATCGCAACATGCCGCCGGGCGAGCCTATTCCGGGCAGCGAGATGCCGCAATTCACGCTCGCCCGTACCCGGCTGATCGACATGTTCCGCCTGGCCGGCGCTCGCGCCGCCAACTGAGCGCTGCCGAGCGCTCGGGCACCCTGAGCGTAGTCGAAGGTTTCAGGCACGACTTCTGCACTTCAAAACATCGAGGAGGGTTTTTATGTCGCCAATGTGGAATTGGATGGCTGAACGTGTGAAATTTTTTCTTCCATTTGTTCTCGTCGCGGTAACGGCGGGTCCTGCCATGGCCCAGGGACTGGGTGTTCGCGGCGGTGTGTCGATTGACCCCGATCAGTTCTACTTTGGCGGGCACTACGAAACGTCGGAGCTCGTCGAGGGCCTGTATTTCCGTCCGAACGTCGAGTTGGGGTTGGGCGACGACCTCGTCACCACGGCGCTCAACATGGAGCTGATCTACAAGTTCCCGAGCCGTACGGACTGGCGTCTGTACGCGGGCGGCGGCCCGGCCGTGAACTTCTACTCGTTCAACAACAGCCGCGGTGGTGACACGGTGACCGACGGCGGCATGAACATCCTGTTTGGTGTCGAGAATCGCCGCGGGATGATGTTCGAGGTCAAGGTTGGTGCGATTGATTCGCCCGACATCAAGTTCGGCGTCGGCTGGACGTTCAGATAACACTCGCGTGGGCCGGATGTTTCACAGAAGGCCCGCCTGAAGCGGAGGAGCAGCGCACCCGCAACCACTGCGGTGTGCGCTGCCTCTATAATCCTCCGCATGTCTGCCATCTTTCCTTTTGCCGCCTTGCGGCCTGCCGCGGAAACCGCGGCCCGCGTCGCGGCTGTTCCTTACGACGTCGTCAATACCGAAGAAGCCCGCGCGCTGGCGGCGGGGAATCCGCTCAGTTTCCTGCACGTTTCACGCCCCGAAATCGACATGCCGCCGGGGACCGATCCCCACGGCGAGCCCGTGTACGCCCGCGCGCGCGAAGCGTTTGCAGCGCTGACCGACGCGGCACCGCTCGTTCGCGAGGACGCGCCCAGCTATTACGTCTACCGCCTGCACATGGGTGGCCATGTCCAGTCGGGACTCGTTGCCTGCTTCTCCATCGACGAGTACGACCGCGACCTCATTCGCAAGCACGAGAAGACGCGTCCGGACAAGGAAGACGATCGTACCCGGCACATGCTGGCAATAGGTGCGCAGACCGGTCCGGTGTTTCTCACCTATCGCGCCTCGCCGGCCATCGACGCCGTTGTCACGCGCGTGGAAGCAGGTGCGCCACTGTTCGATTTCGTTGCGGCGGACCAGGTACGGCACGTCGTGTGGCGCGTGCCGGCTGCCGAGCATGACGCCATCGAGTCGGCCATGGCCGATGTGCCGGTGCTGTACATTGCCGACGGGCATCATCGCGCCGCCAGTGCCGCCCGCACGCGCCGTGCCCTGGCGGAGCGTGGCGCCGGTGAGTGGGATCGTGTGCTGGCGGTCGCGTTCCCCGATACGCAGATGCAGGTGCTGCCCTACAACCGCGTGGTCCGCGACCTCAACGGCCACACGGCCGAAGCGTTTCTCGAGGCGCTGGCGTCCCGCGCGCAGGTGACGGCCGGCGGACCGGCATTGCCCGAACGGCGGGGACAGGTGGCCATGCGGCTGAACGGTGCCTGGTACACGCTCCAGCACGTCCACGTCGAGTGTGTCCGACGCCCCGAAGTCGAGCGTGTA
>CAZZGM010000185.1:0-6548 GCA_964653955.1 uncultured Bifidobacteriaceae bacterium
CCCATCGGTGGGCGCTGGTAGTTCCTCGAAACCCGTGGCGTCCTCCGCGCGCGGTGTGATGGGCACCTGCGTCACGCGGTCGGCCCGCCAGAGATTCTGGAGCACCCAGCGAACGAAGGCGCCGCCTGCTTCCGGCTGGCCCGCGCCAACGGCGGTCAGATATTCATCGAGGATCAACTGCGAGGCGTCCACGAACAGGTGGCCCTGCGCCATCACTTCCTGCAGGGCCTCGGCGCTGGCCGCGCGACAACCCGGGCCGGCTTCGTCATTGGCCCCTTCCGCCGTGGCCACGACGTTGGTGTCCACGACACACCGCAGCGGACGCATCAGCGCGACGGCTCCGGTGTGACCATGCGTCTGGTCTGTGCCCTGGTGCGCGCGACGAGGTCTTCCATCTCGTCACCGAAAAATCCCGCCGGCCAGTTCCGAATGTTGCCGAAGCGGTCCACGTCCAGCGGCTCCAGCCGCGCATGATCCTGCCGCGTGTGCACGAAGTACAGCGCTGTCTCCTCTTCGGAAATGGCCTCTTCGGCAATCCGGCGCTGCAGGCGGCGCAGGAAATGTTCGGAGTGGCTTTCGACGATGAACTGGCACTGGCGCGGCACGCCGTTTTCGCGCACCCGCACGGCGTCGATGAACAGATCGGCCAGTTCGGCCTGGACGCGTGGATGTAGATGGATTTCCGGCTGTTCGAAAATGATGGTGGACCGCGGCGGAACGTAGAACGATTCCACGACCACGGGCAGCACCTGGCTGACGCCGAAGCCAACGTCCGTCAGCTTGACGTCGGGCAGGCCGCTGCCGGTGTTCACCAGCACCTCGTATTCGCGCCGGTGCCGGCCGAGACGCGACACGCGAAAGTCGCGGATGAGTCCCATGGCTCGCAGGCGCGAGGCCACGACCTCGGCCAGCGTCTTCTTCTCACCTGGTTTCATCCCGAACTTTCGTCCCTGTCCGGCCAGCAGCGCTTCGATGGCTTTTTCGCCTTTCGTGCCGACGTGCTCAGGTACTTCGCCGGACCAGAGATAGAGGCGGCTGGGGTAGTCGCGCAGCGGACCGACGTAGTAGATGGCGTTCAACTGCTGCTCGAGTGCGAGCACGAGGTCCGAGGTGAACGCCGCGTTTTCGTAGGCGGCCGTGACCTCGTCCGGGAAGCCGTAGAACTTGAGCGGCGGCGGCAGCGGCCGCGTCCGGCCCGGACGAGGGAGCAGCGTATAGGGCGCGGCGGTCAACTCGAAGGCGTGCCGGCCGTCGCGGCGCTGCATGGCGACGTGCGCCACCGCGCCTTCCGGCCCGGCCAGGTCGTAGCGGAGCGACTGCACGGCCGGCTGATGCCGGCGATCGCCGGCGATGTCGACCGCGAACCGTACGTCCGAGCCGGCGTAGCGGTTGCCCGACAGCGGATCCACGATTTCGACCGGTGCGGCCGGTGTCCACGCCAGTTCAATCTCGAGATGGCGCGACGTGTCGTGCCGATGGACGATGTCGCGATAAACACCCAGTTCGACGAGCGAACGGCTGTCGCCAAGCTGGAGGGGCTGTTGGCGATCCGGCGCTGCCGCCGTCTGCTTCATCATCAGCAGCAGCTGCGGAATGCTGGTTTTGCCGGCGCTGTTGGTGCCGAACAACACGGTGAGCGGCGCCAGGCGCATGTCACCGGAGTCGGGCCAGGCCTTGAAATTGCGGAAGCGAAGCCGCGTCAGCATCTCTTCAGATACTACCTGTCCCGCTGCGTGTGCTGCCCGGCACATCGTGCCTGGCCGCGTCGATTTGCCGCATCGCGCCGGGCGGCCGGTCTTGTTAGCCTCGGATCACGAGGTGCTCATGACAGGGACCAGGACCGGGCATGCCGGAGCGGCGCGGGCAGCCGTGTTCGCACTTGCTCTGCTCGCGCTGCCAATCGTCGCGTGGGCGGGCCAGCCGGACATCGCGGGCGGCGATCCGCGCACCACCGGTGCCACGGCCCCGGTGGCCGCCGCGCAGGCGCGGGCCGATGCGCAGACGCTGTTCCGTGAGGTGATGAGCCCCTTCTGTCCTGGGTTGACGCTGGCCGATTGTCCGTCTCCGGCGGCGTTCGACCTGCGGAACGAGATTGACGCACGCCTGCAGCGGGGCGAATCGCGCCAGGCCATTCTCGATGGGCTGGTGGCGACCTACGGGCCGCAGTTGCTGGCCGATCCGTCGGGCACCGCTCTCGGACGCGTGGTGTGGGGCGTGCCAATGGTGCTGTCCATCGTCGCGGCGCTGGCCGTCGCCATGTTCGTGCGCCGCGCCACGCACGCGCCGGTGCCGGCGCCGGATGACGCCCTGCCGCCGGCCGATCGTCATCGCCTGGACGAAGAACTCGCCGCGTTCGACTGATCGGACCCTCAGAACTTCCAGACCACGCCGACGCCCGGGCGCGCGATGAGCAGGTCGCGGAAGATCATCAGCCGCACACTCGGGACCACATCCACGCGGGATGCCACGCGAATCGCCGCATCGAAGCCGAGCGAGGGGCCTGCATAGTAGCTCGTGATCTTCTGTTCGAACGGGACGATGGGCATGGGGAAGGAGGAGGGGAGTTGCGACTCGGTCCGGTAGCTGGAGTCGAACCGGACGAACGCGATGCCGCCAAGATAGGTCAGCGACAGGCGTTCGGCTGGCTGCTGCCTCACCCACACCATCGTGCTGAACGTGGAGTGACGGACGGAGTGCGTGGTGGTCTGCGGTAATGGCACCCACAAGCTGGTGCTGCCGAGGACGGGGTCGAGCCCGATCAGGCGCGTGTTCAGCGTCTGTTGCGTGGTGATGCGTCCCGAATACACGGCCTCGGCATCCAGGCCCCAGCGTTCACCAATGCTCGTGCCCGTCCTGACGCCAATGGCCGGCGACTCCCCGCTGCCGGTGGGTTCGATCAGGCCGCGCGGGCCGGACGTCCGCACGACGTTGCCGAAGACGGTCGTGCCGACGTAGCTGGACTGCGCGTCGGCCGGTAGCGCTGCAACTGCGCCGAACACGAGGGCCAGCATCATCGAACCGAGTAATTGTGGTGAGCGGGTAGACATTAGTGAAGTGTAACGAACCGTCTTGGTGGAGTGCCCGGTCGGTTTCCAAAGGGCCCGGTCCTTCGGAACGGGCCGGAAGCCGGCGTTGTGCGCCGACGATGGCGCTTGCGTCCTGCCTGGTACGCTCCGCATGTCTCAAGGCGAGATCCAGTCGATCGTGACAGAGCGTGTACCGCTGAGTCCGAGGTTCAGGATGCCCGCTTGTACCTGCAGCGAGAGGGTATCTCCGGCGGCAGCGGCGAAGGTGACTTCGTCAGCCAGTTCGGCACCCGCCGACAGGAGTGTCAACGACTCGCTGATCGCCGTGCCGTTACGCAGCACATGCACGGCCGCAGTGACGAGGATTCCCGTAGTGCGCAGGCGATAGCGCAGACGGTAGTGTCCGTCGTGATGGAGCAGAAACGTGGTTGTTGTTGGCCTCGAGATGGCGCCGCCGTACGCGGTCACCACCGAAGCAAAGGGCACCAATGCGTTGTTTCCCAGGCTGATGGAGATACCGTTACCGGTGGCATAGAGCACTGACAGGATGCCCCCCGGGCCGGCGGGTCCGGGGTTGCCGGTGAGGCCCTGCGGGCCGACGGGACCAGTGGGTCCCGGGTCGCCGGGGATGCCCTGCGGACCGACAGGCCCGGCGGGTCCGGGGTCGCCGGTGAGCCCTTGCGGCCCGACGGGTCCGGCGGGGCCCGGGTCGCCGGTGAGCCCCTGCGGCCCGATGGGTCCGGGGGGGCCGGGGTCACCGGTGAGGCCCTGCGGGCCGATGGGGCCGGCGGGTCCGGGGTCGCCGCGCGGTCCTGGAACACCGGTCGTGGCCAGTCGGGCATTGCGTACGACCGTGCCAGCCGACAGCGTAATGGCGCCGAGATTCGAGAAGCCCTGGCGGGTCGTCGCGATCTGCAGAAAGAACTGCGCCGGGCCATCGTCGGAGAACGGCAGATGCAGATCGAAGGTGCAGCGCCCGCGTGCATCGGTGCGGCTGACGGCGATGACCTGTGCGTCCGGGCCGACCTCGAAGCGGGTACCGTTCAGGACCTCGACTCCTGCAACCGAGAAACCCACCCCGCTGGTGCTGACCAGCAGAGCGAAATGCTCGTGGGGAGGCCCCATGACCGCAACCCGAACGAGTTCACCGGGGTCGATCACGGCCTTGTTGACGTCCAGCGTCGTTGGCCATGACTGTGGCGTTGGTTGAGCGGACAGCGTGGGCGCGTCGATAAAGAGAGCAATTGTCAACCACGCCGCCAGAGTTGTCCGCGCTGTCATGGGTACTCCTCGCCTGGGGCCACACGAGCTTGTCTGTAAAGATTCGTCCTACTGCATTACATCGGACCGCAATCGGAGTTACATTACGTGGGCTTGGGACCAGCCGGTATTACATCCGTACCAGCTGGCGCCGGCGCACGAGGTTTTTTGGATGGAACAGTCCCCCACTGGTTCCCGCATCCTCGTCGTTGAAGACGACGTGATTCTCAGTAATGCACTGGTGTCGTACCTGCGTACTCACCAGCTCGAAGCGATTGGCGTCACCACGCTGGGTGATGCACGCCAACTGCTCGACATGCAGCGCTTCGATCTCGTGCTCCTTGACCTGAATCTCGGCGCGGAGGATGGAATCGATCTGGCCCGGCTCCTGGTCGAACGCCGCACACCGCCGTTCATCATCACGACCTCGCGCGTGGAAGAAGCCGATCGGGTGCTGGGCCTCGAACTCGGTGCCCATGACTACGTCACGAAGCCCTTTAGTCTGCGGGAGTTACTGGCGAGAATCCACGGCGTGATCCGGCGCGCGCACGCGCCCAGGCCGTCACTGACGCGGCGGCGGATAGCCAGCTTCGACGAGTGGACCGTGGACCTGCTCGCGCACGAAGCCCGGCATGCCTCCGGGCGGCTCGTCGAGCTGACGACCGGGGAGTGCGGCGTACTGCGTGCGTTTCTCGACCATCCGCACCGCGTGCTGTGGCGCCACGAGCTGCTCACGCTCACGAGGCGGGATGACGGCTTGGTGTTTTCGAGGACGGTGGACGTCCTCGTGACCAGGCTGCGGAAGAAGATCGAGGCCACGCCACACCACCCGAAGTACATCAGGACCGTTCGCGGCGAAGGCTACCGGTTCGATTGCGACGTGCAATGGGAGTACAGGCCGCTCTGACTGCCCGACAATTCCCGGCCTGACGCCGTGTATCCGATTGTTAACCGAATGTTTCACGCCGCGTAATCGTTCGTGCCTCTTGTTACGGTGAGCGAGTCACGGGTTGTACAGCCCTCGGCAGACGTCGAGGGGACCACCGCCCGGACCAGCACAGGAGGAGGTCATGCGCGAGAGACGGAACCGGATATTGACGGCCCTGGTGGGATGTGCGCTGCTGCTCGGAGCCGCGTGCGAGCGGCGCTCGCCCACGGCTCCAACCCTGGTCGGTCCCGCGGCGCGGCCGAGCCCGACCGAGGTCGGGTTCCGCGCGCAGGGCATTGCCATCGACGGCATTTACACGATGAACGTTGGCGACCAGGTGCGGGTGACCGCCATGGTCACCATGAGCGACAACAGCGTGCAGGACATGACCGCGCAGGCCACGTGGTCATCCGAACAGCCCGAAGTCGCCTCGGTTGCGGCCGGGCTCATCACCGCCCGCGCGCCGGGAACGACGGTGGTGTCGGCCAACTACGAGTCGATTACCGCCCGCCTGTCGATTACCGTGCGCGGTGGCGAAGGCGGCAGTGGAACCGGCGGAGGCGGCGGTGAAGGTGGTGGAGGCGGTGGCGGCAGTGCAATCCTGACTCGTCTGGATATCGAAGGCACGTCCACCGTCGCGGCTGGTGGCACCGCGCCGCTCGCGGCCATTGCCCGCTTCAGCGATGGTTCACGCAGCGACGTGACGGGCCGCGCGTCGTGGTCGGTATCGCCGTCGAGCCTGGCGGCGGTTTCTCCCGGGCAACTCAGGGGCATCAGCCCCGGTGACGTCACCGTGAGCGCCACGTTCGACGGCCACACGGCGACGCTGTCGGTCCGCGTCACCGGCGGCGGCACGACGCCGACCGTGACGGAACTGCTGATCTCGGGAGGCGGAAACGTTCCAGTAGGTGGCACGACACAACTGACGGCGCGGGCGCGGCTCAGTGATGGCTCGGAGCATACGGTGACCAGCCTCGCGCAGTGGCAGTCCGCAAACGACGCCGTGGCCACGGTGGCTAACGGACTCGTTCACGGCGTCAGCACGGGCACGGCCATCGTCACCGCCCGGTTCGAAGGCCGTTCGGCAACGGCGACCATCCAGGTGACGGGCGGAGGCGGCGGCACGCCGCCGGTCGTGACCGGGATCACCATCAACGGAACGCTCCAGGTGCCGGTCGGTAACACGACCGCGCTGACGGCCACTGCTGCCTACTCCGATGGTTCGCAGCAGACCGTGACGAGCGCGGCGACATGGACCTCGGGGGCCGGTGCGGTCGCATCGGTGGCCGGCGGCGTCGTGACCGGTGTGGCTGCCGGTACCGCGATCATCACGG
>CAZZGM010000186.1:0-6544 GCA_964653955.1 uncultured Bifidobacteriaceae bacterium
CGGAGGCGTTCACCGAACCCAACGATGTGGTCGTCGGACCCGACGGCAGCATCTACGTGGCCGAAGCGCACAACGCGCAGTACCTGGACGAGAACCCGCCCAACGGCATCGGCCGCATCTCGAAGTTCTCACCCGACGGCAAGTTCATCAGCAGCTTCGGCAGCTACGGCTACGGCCCCGGACAGTTCCGCGGCCCGCACGCGCTGGCGTTCGACTCGCAGGGCCGATTGTTCGTGGCGGACCGCGGCAATCGTCGAATCCAGATCTTCGATCAACAGGGCAAGCTGCTCGACACGTGGTACCAGTTCAGCCGCATCAGCGGCCTGGCCATTGCCGCCGATGACACGCTGTATGCCATCGACTCGGAGTCGGACGACAACTACAACCCCGGCTGGCGCAAGGGCCTGCGCGTGGGCAGCGCGCGCACCGGTGAGGTGTGGTACTTCGTGCCGGAACACGTCACGGAGCGTCCGTCGGGCATGGGCGGCTACGGTTCGATGGGCGAGGGTGTCACGGTCGACGCCGCCGGCAACGTCTTCGCGGGCGAAGTGGGTCCTGTGCAGGGCCTCACGAAGTTCGTGCCACGCCTCAAGCGCTGACGCGCGGAAGGACCGTGTACCCCAGGGCCACATTGCCGCCGGAGATCGAGGACTATCGCGATCTGCACTGGCGGCGCGAGGGCACGCGCCTCGTCGAAACGGCCGCCGACGCCGAGCGGTTCATCGAGGAGACAGGCTTCTGCGCCTGTCTCACCGATACCAGGCGTCCGGGGCCGTCGCTCTACATTGCCGTTTGCGGCCGGCGTGATGCCGTCATGCCGAGGAACGTCCAGAAAGATCCAGAGGCTTCGCACACCTGGTTGTTGAAGGACGAGCTGGTGCGGCGCGGCCGCGTGTACTACGCCAAGCTGGCCCGCGGGAAGGCGATGTTCGTGGCGCCTCGACTCATTCCACACTTCCAGGCCGTGTGGGGCGTCCGCCGTACGGACGAGCCCGCGCGCCTTGGTGATCCGGCGCGTGCCGTGCTGCGCGTGCTTCGGCGCGAGTGGGAAATGGCCACGTCGGATTTACGGAGCGAGTCACGCGTGCGCGATCGCGCGGCATTCACGCGGGCGATGGACGAACTGCAGGCGGCCATGCTGGTGGTGCCGAGCACGGTGTACTACGAACCGAAGTTCACCTACATCTGGACGCTGGCCGTGGGTCGATTTCCCGACGCATTGCGGCGTCGCGTTCGCCGCGAAGTGGCTCTGTGCGAAATCGCCCGTGCGTTCCTGGACGGGGCGGGCATGACCGTACCCGGAGAACTGGCCCGCGTTACCGGCCTGTCACGGCCGGACGCGGGTCTGGGCAACCGGGCACTGGTCGCGGAAGGTTACGCGTCCTCTCCCGCGCGCGGTGTCTACGTGAAGCGGTAGACGCGGCGCAGCCAGGCACCCCTTCATATGGGGCCGCATTACTCGTCGCGCAGGGCTTCGATTGGCTGGATGCGCAGGCCCTGCCGCACCGGACCGATTGCCGCGATCACGCCAATCGTCATCGCCAGCAAGACGACGAGCGGCAGCAGCATCGTGCGGTAGTTCCGCACCATGTCACCTTCAAGGATCTGCTCCAGGCCGACCGCGGCGAACAAGCCAAGGACCGCGCCGGCACTGAGCTGGGCCAGTACACGTGAGAAGATGCCGGCAAGGATCCGGTTGCGATTGGCGCCCAGCGCCGCGCGAATGCCGATGTCGCGCCGCCGCCGCGCCACGGTGAACGACATTAGCGAATAGATGCCGGCCGATGAGAGCAGGATCACGCTCAGGATCACCAGCGCGAGGCTCACGCCGATTAGCCGCATCATGCCCTGAGCCTGCGTGAACGCGATTTCGGCGGTGGAGACGTCGAGCAACACCACGTCTGGATCGATCGACGCGCTGAGCTCGCGCAGTGGATCGGCAAACGCCGCCGGATCGCCGCTGCGCACGCGCACGTTGAGGCGGGTGGGATACAGGTCGCCGGCGGCGACGGCATGGTAGACCCGGCCTTCAGACTCGTCATCGAACGAGCCGGGAACAGGGAAGTCTGGCACGACGCCGACGACCTCATACCAGCGTTCGAGCTCGACATGTCCAGACGGCGCCTCACGGCTTCGGCCGACGTACTTGATCCGGCGGCCGAGCGGATTGGCGCCGCCGAAGACCTGGTCGACCAGGCCGCGACTGACGAGCACCCCGGGCGTCACACCGCCGCCGTCGGCCGCCGCATCGGCGGCGGTAAGGACGCGCCCGATGCTCACCGGGACGTCGAACGCGGAAAAGAAATTGGGTGCGACGCGATTGAATCGCACCAGGGTGCCGCGCCTGGTGCCTTCGACGATGTTGTAGTCGACGGTATCGACGGGTACGGGCACGCCTTCAGCCTCGAGCACCACGGCGAGCTCGCGGCCGGGACTGGTCAGCGAAAACGTCACCTCACGCACGCGTGAGTCGTCTTTCAAGCGGCGCTCGATTTCCGCGAGCGCGCCGCCATACCGGGCGGTAAAGGCCTTGTCACCCGCGTCGGTCGTCGGTGCAGCCGTGCGATCGAGCGACGGGCTTGCGCTGAGAAACTCGGCGGTGGCGTAGCCGCCGCCAGATTGGAGCCGGAGGGAACTCCACGCAAAGTACGCCGCCATTGGCAGGGTTGCGACCGTAACCGCGACCTGTGCCACGATCAGCCCCGTCCACAGCCGTCCCATCTGCATGTGCGATCCGCTGCCGGGCGACAGCGTTTGCAGCCGCGTGTGGACCTGGCGGCCGGTGGCCTTGAGCGCTGGCGCCACGCCGACGATGGCCGCCGCGAGCAGTGTCAGCCCGACGACGTAGATCACGGTGCTGGTTTGAAGTTCCAGCGAGAACCAGAAGGGCCAGCGGCCGACCATCGCGAGCATCGCGCCTTCGATCTGACGCAGCGTGACGGACGTGAGCCCGATACCGATGGCCGCCGACAGGCCGGCCAGCATCAGCGCTTCGACGAACAGCTGCGCCACAATCCGGCGCCGGCTGGCGCCGAGCGCCCCTCGCACCGCGATCTCGCCTTGCCGCGTTGCCGTCCGCGCGTAGACGAGGATGGCGACGTTGACGCAGACGAGCACGAGCAGCAGGACGACCGCGATTGCCATCGCGTAAAGCGCCAGCACATTCTCCGGTTCGTGCATGCCGCTGAATGCCTGGGCATACGGCACGACGAGCGCACGCAGATGCTCGTGCGTGGCCGGTGAGGCGGCGGAGGCGCGCTGACCAATCGCGGTGAGCTCGGCTTGCGCGCTGTCGATGGTGGCCCCTGGCGCAAGCCGTCCAAACACGTTGATGCCGGGACCGCTGCGCGGCGCATAGGCGGCGGCATCGAGGCGCCACGGGATCCAGAAGCTGTGGTACGTCGGGAACCCGAACCCTTCCGGCATGACACCGACGATGGTGTGGGCGGTGGGACCGAGCTGCACGACGCGGCCGACGATGTCCGGATCGGCGCCGAAGCGGCGGACCCATTCGTCATGACCGACGACGATCGCGCCGGTTGCGCCCGGCCGCTCGTCTTCCGGCAGCAGCGTCCGGCCACGGAAGGCATCGACCCGAGCCGCGCGGAATGCCGACGCCGAGATCTCCGCGACGGTCACGATGTCGGGTTGCCCGCCGTTGACGATCAGATTGCGCTCGATCGTGCGCGCCACGCTGAAGTCCTCGACCGATGCCATGCCGCGCCACGCCTCGAGATCATGGAGGAGGCGCAGCTCCTCGTTGTTGGTCGAGGCGTCCCAGCCCAGGAGCGACACCAGGCGCTCGCCCTCGGGCAGCGGCAGCTTCGTGCCCATCATCATCGAGACGATGGTGAAGGCGCCGGCGGCGATCGTGATGCCGACCGACATCCCGAGCACGCTGACGAGGCTCAGGCCCGGATCGCGGAGCAGCATGCGCCAGGCCAGCGTGAAATCGAGCGCGGAAAACGCCGGGCCCTTACGGAACCGGCGCTGGCGTTGCCGCTCGGCGAATCCGGTGCCGATCGCGTTCAGGCAGGCCGCACACCCGAAGGACAGGCGGGCCCGTCCCGCGCGGGCGGTGAGTGCGCGGTGGAAGGCATCGATCATCTCCACGCCATAACGATCGCGGTGGCGGCGGGGAAAGGCGCGCAGCGCAAGCCGATACAGGCGCGTCACTTCGAGCCTCCGAACATGTTCTGCGCGCGGGCCACATCGAGGAGCGCCCGCAGCCGTTCGGATTCCGCGCGCGCGACCGCGCGGCCGAACCTGGTGCGCTGGTAATATCGCCGCGGGGGGCCGCCGCTCGCATCGTCCTTCGGCGTCGATTCGGTGACCAGACCTTCGTCCACCATCCTCGCGAGCGCGGCGTAGAGCGTCCCGGGCAGGATTGCCTCGCGGCCGTCCGTCATGGCCGACACCGCCTGCATGATGGCGTAGCCGTGCATGGCCTCGCCGTCGCCGAGGGCGAGCAGTACCTGGTACGTGGAGTGTTTGAGCGGGATCAGTTCGGCGGGGTCACGGGTCAGCCGGCGCATCGTATTCGTTTTATACTATAGTTCGAATCGAATAGTGTCCCGCGCCCCAGCACTTTTTTTCTACGGCGGGTGACAGGACACTAGCGGCCTTCGTATTCCTTCAGGAACCCTTCGAACTCGCGCAGGTGCTCCTGCTCGTCGGTGAGGATCGTGATGGCCATGTCCTGTGTCACGTAGTCGATGCCGTCGCAGGCCTTGATCAGCTTGTTGTAGTGATCGATGGCCGACTGCTCGGCGTCGATGACGCCCTTGATGATGCTGACCACGTCGGTGGTCTGCTTCGGCGGCTGCAGCGATCGCTGCGAGGCCTTGAAGCCGTTGCTGCCGGGCACGACGCCGGACAGCGTCTTGATGCGCCGCGCAAACTGCTGCGCGTGACCGAGTTCGGCCGGCACGTCGGCGGCCAGGCTCTTCTTGATCTCTTCGGCGCGGACGCCGTCGAGGTTGGTCGAGGCGGCAATGTAGTTCATCACCGTCTCCATCTCCATCCAGTACGCCTGTTCGAGCAAGCCCAGGATCTTCTCCCGGGTCTTCTTGTCTTGGATGATCGGCATGGCCCAATCCTAGCACTCGCGCGCCACGCCCGCTCGGCTCTGGACGCGCGTGCCGGCAAGCGGCGAGCGTTGAGGTCGCACTTGCCTGCCGCGCCGGCTCGGCTACGATGATGCGGCAGCGAGAGGGGGGCCTTGACGAACACTGACGTAGCCGTCACCCGGGTCGGTTCAGTGCGGCGCGGCGTGTCGTATCTGCTGGGGCTGCTTGTCTGCGCGACGCTCGTGTCGTCCTGTGATGGTGGACCAACCAGCCCGGGCCGGAACCCTGGTGCGCTGATGCCGTCTGGTGCGTATCGCTTCCAGGTCATGGCCGCCGAGGTGGGGCCTTGCTCGGGCGGCGTTACCCTTCTTCCAGTGACGTTCGACATTCTTGTGACCCGCAACCGATCGTCGTGGTCGGCTCGACTGGCGAACCCCGATCTCGGCCACTTCGAGTTGCTGTTGGAAGACGGTGCGCCAGGCGATATTGGACTCGCCGTGACAGGGTTCGCGACCGGCGCCGTCATCGCGACGCACCTCTTCAGCGCCCTTCCCGTGCACATAACCTTCGAGGGCGGGCCCGAATCGCGCACTCCCCTCTCAGGTGGGATCTACTCGACACGCCGTCAGGATTTTCCAATTGGTTTGGGCGAATCATCGGGCGCGCTAAGTGCAACGGCCGCGAGCCGCCCGGAGACGTGTTCGTTCTCCGGCCTCCTGTGGCGGATTTACCGGCCTTAGATCGGGTTTCGGGACACACAGATAGGCACCGTTCTTACTGCCCGCTGCCGCTGGCTGACCTGAGGTCGCCCTCCGCGCCCGTACCGCCGCGCGGGTCGCGTGCGACAACCCGCGCCGGGCAGGTGGACAGGCGACGGTGTGCCGGGTGATAACGCCGCCGTGCGGAGCAGCGGCACGGCGGCAACAGGCTCGCCTGGCCGGATTGAGCTCAGCTGCCGGTGCGCTTCGTTGCCGTGCGTTTTGCTCGCACGGATTTCGCCCCCTTCTTCGTGGCCCGTGCGGGTTTGACGCGTGGCTTCGCTGCCTTGCGTGCGGCTGCCGGTTTCGGGGGGGCGTCCACCACCGTCTCGGGCGCGCTGGTGGCGGTCGTGCGGGCCGCGGCGGCAGGTGTCGCCGTAGCCCGCGCCAGCACCTGCACCACCTGCGGGCGTTCGCCGGCACCGTCAATCACGATGGTTGCGGCATAGTCCTGGCCGGCTTCGAACGGCGGCGATGTCAGCGGCAGTCGTACCTGCACTTCGCCGCGTTCGCCTGGTGCCAGCGTCATGCGCGCTGGCACGATCTCCAGCGGCGAGGCAAACCGCATCGCGCCTGAACGGGCCGCGAAGTCCGACACCTGACACGTGATGGCCGCGACGGTCCCCCGCCTGTTCTCGAACACCAGCGTCGTCGAGACGACACTGCCGAGCGGCCCCTGAAGGTCGAGGCACACGGGTGGCTCAGGGCGGGCCGCAG
>CAZZGM010000187.1:0-6519 GCA_964653955.1 uncultured Bifidobacteriaceae bacterium
CGACCTGGCCGACCTCGACTCGGTCCGCGCCTTCGCCGACGGATTACGCGCCGCCCACGCCCGGCTGGACGTCCTCGTCAACAACGCCGGTGCCATGGCGCCACCCCGCACCCTCAGCGCCCAGGGCCACGAGGTGCAGTTCGCCGCCAACCACCTGGGCCACTTCGCCCTCACCGGGCTGCTGCTCGACCTGCTGGCCGCGGGCGACGACCCCCGCGGGGTCACGGTGAGTTCCCTCAACCACCGGCAGGGGCGCCTGCACTTCGACGACCTCTCCGGCGAGCGCGCGTACGCGCCCATGGGCTTCTACAACCAGTCGAAGCTGGCCAACGCCGTCTTCGGGCACGAGCTGCACCGGCGGCTGAGCGAGACCCGCGGCCCCGTACGCAGCCTGCTCGCCCGCCCCGGCTACACGCCGGACGAGGAGTTCACGTTGTTTGCCGTGCGTGGTATCACCGCGCACGGCCTTCCCTTTCTCCCTTCCGGCTTCCTCTACGACCGCGGGCTGCTCTACTCCTACGCGTCGTGGCTGGCGGCGCTGGTCTCCGGCACCGAGCTTCCCGCCTTCCGTGCACTGTCGCTGCTCTCGACAATCGGCGCGCTCGTCATCGCGTACGAAGCCTTACGCCGCCACATCTCCGCCAGCGCAGCGGCGGCCGCAACAGCGCTCGCGGCGGCATCGGTGCCGTTCTGGGCCGCGGCCACCAGTGGCCGGTTCTATGGGCCGTTCCTGCTCACATGGGTGGCCGCGCTTGCCCTTGCCGGCCGCGCCACGCAGCCGCGCGAGGATCGTGCGCGTCTCGCCTGGCTGGTACTGACCGCCACGGTTGCGTTCTGTTCGCGGCTGACGCACGAACTGGCGTTCACGCTGCTGGCGCTGCCGGTGGCGGGTGCGCTGCTGCAGTTCGAGAACCTGTGGACACGGACCGACATGTCTTCCGCTCCCACCAGCCGGGACCTCACACGCACATTCCGCTGGCAGCCGTGGGCAGCGTTTGGCATGGCGCTGGCGGCCGGCCTGGCCGCCGCGCAGGCAGTGCTCGTGGTGCTGCACTACGTCGGCCCGGTCAACGACAGCGGCGGCGGGGCCATGATTCAGCGGTTCTTCCTGTGGCAGGTGCTCAACCTGTTCGAACGTCCGCAGGGCGCGCCGCTGGGCGTCGTGTTGTCCGCGCTCCTCGTGGCGTGGCTCGTGGCACCCTCATCGGCCGCACGCAGTCTGCGCGTCGCCCTGATGGCCGGCGCCGCCGTGATTGCGGCGGCGTTCATCTACACCGCGGCCACGCACGGGTTCGACACCACCGCGTTTCGCGGCACGCTGGCCGGCAGCCTGCACTACCCGCTGGATATGTTCCGCCACGTGGCGGCCGCCGATCCGCTGCTCGTCTGCCTCGCGCTGGCGCTCGTGGTGGCGCGGCTCTGCGAGCTGGGCGGCAACTGGCCCGTCCGCGAACGCGTGGTGCACCTCGGTTGGGTGGGATGGATGTTGTGGTTCGGCGTCATCGAGTCGGGCATTACCACCAACTACCTGGTGCTGCCCACCGTCTGCCTGATGGCCGCCGTCGGCATCGATCTCGTTGCCATTGCCCAGCATGTTCGCGCGCTGCAGCCGGGCCGCACGGCACAACTGACACGCGCCGCACTCACCGGACTCGCACTGCTGGCCGTCGCCGATCAGTGGTCCGGCACGGGCTCGCTGCCGGACCGGCTGGCCGTGGCACGTCCCACGCTCACGGTGCCCGGCATCGAACACATTCGCGATTCACTGCAACCATCCGACCGCGTGGCCTGCACGGACGAACTGGCCTGCCTGCTACTGGTCGGTCGCGTAGACGCGTGGCTGGCACTGCACGATCACGTGCGCGAACGTTTCGTCATCCTCAAAAGTGGTGAGCCCGTGGGTGTGTATGCCGGAGCTCCTGCCGTGTTCCGCCCGCGCGATCTGCTGCCGGAGGGAGTGCGTCAGTTCGACACGTCAGCCGGCAATGCGCGCGGCGTCGCTGGCCAGGGCCGCGTGATTGTGGTGGACCTATTCAAGACTCACCCGGTCGGTCACTCGGCCGAGTGGCTGCCCCTCGCGCTCGAAGCCGACGGCCTCGAAGCGCACACGCTGCTTCACACGCCGGACGTGCGCGTGGTGGAGATTGCCGCTGTCAGTCAGGCGATGGGCCAGCCTCGTCAGGCACCGGCGGCCAGGTGAACCGTTCCACCACCGACTCGCGGAGCGCAGTGTCGATGAACGTTTCGATGGGCAGGTCGCGCTCGGCGGCTTCCACTTCTTCAATCCGCGCGCGCGTCACGGGATGCCGCGGCGTAAACAGCGTGCAGCAGTCCTCGTCCGGCAACACGGAAATGGGATAGCTGCCCAGCCGTTCGGCCTGCACCGTGATCTCTTCCTTGTCCATCCCGACCAGCGGACGCAGCACCGGTATGGTCACCGCCGCCTCGGTGGCCGCAATGTTTTCGATGGTCTGCGACGCTACCTGCCCGACCACATCGCCGGTGACGAGCGCATGGCCACGCACCTGTGAGGCCAGCCGCGCGGCAATGCGCAGCATGAGCCGGCGATACACCACCACGCGCATGGCGCTCGGCACCGACAGCGTCACCTGCCGCTGGATTTCCCCGAACGGCACCAGCTGCAGCCTGGCGCTCAACTGATAGCGGCTGAGCAGCGCGACCAGCTGACGCGCCTTGTCCTGCGACGCCCGCGAGTGAAACGGCGCGCCGTGGAAGTGCACGAAGGTGGCGCGGCAGCCTCGCCGCATCAGGCGGAACGCCGCCACCGGCGAATCGATGCCGCCCGAAAGCAGCACCACCACCCGTCCGCCCGTCCCGGTCGGCAGGCCGCCGGCACCCGGCTCCTTGCCGAAGTGATAAAACGCCTCGCCCGGCAGAATCTCCACGCCAATGGTCAGCGCCGGCCCTTCGAGCGTCACCGGCCAGCCGCGCGCGGCAATCACGCGTGCGCCAATGGCCCGCTCGATCTCGGGCGATCGCATGTGGAACTGCTTGTCGGCACGGCGGGCGCGCACGCGGAAGCCGTGTGGCGCATCGGCCGGCAGGTCGCGAACGATACCCTCCGCCAGCGCGTCGAAATCCGCCGCCACACGCGTCGCCACCGAGAAGTTGGCAATGCCGAACACGTGTCGGATACGCTCACGCACCTCGTCCGTAGATGAGGCGTCGGTGAGCAATACCTCCACGCGTCCCATCGGCAGGCGAATCCTGCTGACGCCAAGACCCGCAAGCACGCGGTGAAGATGACGAACGAGCTGGCGCTGGAACCAGGGCCGGTTCTTGCCCTTCAGGGCCAGCTCCTGGTACCGAAGCAGTACGGATAGGTGTGGCATACGCGTCCGGCCTGAGCCGAACACGACAGCGTACCACCGGAACCACGCCGGCGTCGCAGAAGAGGACATCCGCCAGCGCCATCACCGCAAAACCGCTTGCCGTCGCCGCCTGGTCTCCGGCACGAAGAGCCCGCGCGCAGACCAGCCGGCGCGGCCTTCGACCTACGGTGACGAGGTCTGCACGGGCGCAGCCGTCAGCACACGCCGCAGCGGCAACGCCATGTGATCCACCACGCGGCCGCTCTGCATCACCGTGCTGATCCGCCGGATGTTGGCAATGTCCACCAGCGGACTGGCGTCGAGCAGCAGCAGATCGGCAATCTTGCCCGCTTCGATGGTCCCCAGATCGTCCGCACGCCCGGCGGCCAGAGCACCGTTGGACGTACCCGCCACGATTGCCTGCATGGGCGTCATTCCCAGTTCCACCAGTCCTTCGATGGCCAGGATGGTGCCAATGCCATGGTCCTGCGTCTCCGGCTTCGGCGTGCGCGACAGCTCCGACGCCGCCGCCCAGTAGTTGTCCGTGCCCGGAGTGACGATGGCGCCGGCTTCAATCAACTTGCGGGCATTGTTCCGCCGCACTTCCATGTCACGGCCCTGATCCGCGGCTTCCTTTCGAAGTTCAGCCGATGTCTTGGCCCGTGCCGGCTCCCTGGCATCAACGGCCCGTCTGGCCGCGGCGTCCCGCTCCTCCACGTGCTTCGACCACGCCTTGCCTGTAATGGTGTTCACCAGCATCGAGCAGAAGATGCGCCGTTCGACAATCGTGCGCACCATGGAGTCGGGCAGTTCGCGGCCGCCAAGGATCTCCGGATGCTGGATGCCATCGATGCCTGCTTCGATGGACAGGCGCAGCCCGTCGATGGTGGTGGCATGCGTTTCGGCTTTCCGTCCGCGCCGGTGCGCCTCTTCCACGATCAGCCGCTGGGCCTCCGGCGAAAACCCGATGAAGGCCGGCCGCGAAAAGTGCGCCGTGCCGCCGTACTTGATGAAGTCCGGCCCCTTGTCGAGATAGGCCGTGATGGCGGCGCGCAGTTCGTCGAGTGGCATGTCGACGAGATCCTCACCCACGTCCTGCGACACCAGATCGTTCATCTGCTCCTGGAACAGCGTCAGGCCGCGCTCGGGAATGAGGCTGAACGACACCGAATACGGTCCGCCCCAACCAACGATGTTGCCGGCAGCGAGGATACGGGCGCCGGTGGCTTCACCGCGTGCGATCTTCTCGCGGACCTCCACGAGCGGCGGCAGCACGCCGTAGCTGTCGCGGACGGTGGTCACGCCGTGCCGCAAGGACAACTGCGCGGCTTCGAGCACGATGTCCGGCTGACGATCGGCATAACGCACGAGCGTCTCGTAACGATCGTTGACACCGCCGTACAGCGACAGGTGCACGTTGGTGTCGATGAAGCCCGGGACGATGAACCGTCCGGTGCCATCGATGACCGTGGCACCATCGGGGACGGTCACACGATCCGCGGGTCCGGCGGCCGTGATGCGGCCGCCGCTCACCACGACGACGGCATTGGCCACCGGCGCGCGGCCCGTACCGTCAATGAGCGTGGCGCCGGTAATGGCGGTGACCTCCGCCTGCGCGGCGGAGCGAACCACGGGCAGGCACGCCAGCAGCAGCCCGAGGAGGAGCAGAGGCAGACGGACGTGTCGTGACATGGCCGCCATTCTACGGGAGCCATCTCGACATCAACGGATGTTTCGATCAATGTCCGGTTCGGCCCGCCAGGATGGCGGCAGCGGCACGGTGGCCGGCAACGACGGCGCTTTCAATGGTGGCAGGCAGTCCCGTATCGACCCAGTCGCTGGCCAGCAGCAGCCCGTCCACCGGCGTGACCGTTCCCGGCCGCGGCGGCTGGCCGGGTGCCAGGGAGAACGTGGCCTGTCGTTCGCGAACCGCCGACGCGTGCAGGACAGACGCATCCGCCGCGCGCGGCAGCGCCTCGGCCACCTCGCGACACGCGCGGGCAATGAGCGCCTCGTTGGACTCGGCCACCACGCCGGCGGCGCCACTGCACACCAGCGACAGGTGCGAGCGGCTGCGTCCGAACACGCGGGCCTTGTCGAACACCCATTGGAACGTGCGGCCGGGCAGGCCCACCAGCATCTCGTCCATGACGGGCCGGTCGTACCAGAGGTTGACCGTCACGATGGGCGAGGCCGCAGTGGCGGCGGCGTCCGCGAGCCGGGGTCGAAGCACGTCGGGCGCGCCGGCACACGACGAGGGCAGAGCATGCCATGGCACGGCGGCCACCACCCACCGCGCATCGATGTGTTCGTCGCGAACCGTGACACCCGACACGCGGTTGCCGTCGAAACGCACCTGTGCGCGTGCCTGCGTGCGCACCTCGCCGCCGTGTGCCTGGATGTAGTCCAGCGCCGGAACCGCGTACATCTCGTCGAGCGGAACGGCCGGTATCACGAGCGATGTCCGCTCCACGGCAGCGCCAAACACGCGCCGCAGCACTTCGAGGAACGTGTCCACGGCGGCTTCGCCGATGGGCTGATTGAGCGCCGCCACCGCCAGTGGTTCCCAGAACAACTCGATGAGGCGGGGCGCCTGCCCGTGCGCGTCGAGCCACTCGCGGACGGTGGTGGTGCGCGCCGCGCTGTCGCGGCCGCTGCCTCCCTTACCGGCTCTGCCCTTCGCCCGCAGTGCGGCCCCTACCCGCAGTATCGAGGCCGCTTCGCTCCACGACAGCGCTTCCCATGCCGCGAGCCCCGCCAGCAGGTGCAGTGGCGCCGGCAGCGGTGGAAGGCGCAGCGTCGACCTGTTCCCGCCGCGATCGATCATGGCGAGAGCAAGGCCATCCTGACGCCGCACACGATCGCCGGCACCGACACGATCGAGAAACGCCAGGGTTTCGTCGTAACAGCCCATGAGCACGTGCTGGCCGTTGTCGAGTTTTTCGCCGGTGGCCGCGTCGCGGACCGCTGACGCTCGCCCGCCCAGGATGGGACGCGCTTCCAGCACCAGCACGCGCGCGCCGTTCTCGGCCAGCGCACATGCCGCGGCCAGGCCGGCACAGCCGGCGCCGACCACCACCACGTCCGCCGTCATGACGCGTCCGCGCGCCGGCCCATCAATCCGAGCCGGCTTTTTGCCCACACCGTTGCGGCAATGACCGCGCGGGCCGGCTTGGGCACACGGATG
>CAZZGM010000188.1:0-6500 GCA_964653955.1 uncultured Bifidobacteriaceae bacterium
GCGGCACCTCGATGCCGAACCGCAGGCCTGCCTCGGGCTCTCTAGTGGCGAAACCAATGCCATCATGGCCACGCGCGCGTGGTCCGATCCCGATGCGTTGTTTGCCGATGTCGAGCGGAGCGGCATGTACGACCGCCACCTCGCCGGCGACTACGAAACCTTGCGCCGCTCGTGGGGTCTGGGGCCCGACGCACCGATCAGCTGGCGCTGCTATCGCATCATCCACCCCGTTGCCGATCTGCACGCCGCCGTCGCCCGCCGCTCCCGCGTCCGCGTGCTCATCGTCCATCACGAACGCGACGCCGTGATTGGCGGTGACGATCAGGCCTGCCGCGAATTGATTGCCGAACTGGGTGCGAGCGCCGTGCCCATCAACCACGACCTGCTGGTGCACTGCGCCGAGCTGGAGCCGTTTGCGCGCACGTGGTACGACGTCCACCACCGGCGCACGCGCAGCTTCACCTCGCCGCGTCTCTACGCCAACGCCATCAACGGCGTGTTCGTCCCCGACGCGGATCGCTGCGCCGAGATGTTGACGACGCAGGCGCGATCGATGGTGCAGTTCCACCCGACGGTGGAACGCGCGTATGCGGATGGCGCGCGTACGTTCCTCGAGCTCGGCCCGCGCGCCGCCTGCTCGGGATGGATTCACGAAATCCTCGGCGAACGCGTGCACACGGCCGCGTCGCTGGACGGCACGCGCGGTTCGCTGACGGATGCCGCCGACGCGCTTGCCGCCGTGCATGCCTCCGGCCATACGCTGAACGTGGCGTGGTGGAACGATCGCGTGCGCGACCTGCGTATCGTGGCACCGGCCACCGAATCCACCGATGGCATGGTGGTGCTGCCGGGGCATCGGACGCTGCCGGCGTTCGAAACACGCCTCCCCATGCGTCTGTCGCTGCCGCCGGCGCCGTCGTTGGCACCCGTGCTGCCGGATCGTCTGCACGTCGTCGCGGCGGCGCCACAGGCGGACATCGCGGTCATTCCGCATCCGAACCTGGCGGAACTGGGATCCGCGCTGGCAGCGCTGGCCACGTGCCAGTACGCGCTGCTTCAGGTGCAGGAGCTTGCCGTGGCGCACCTCTCGGCCACGGACGCGACAGTCGCCAACGGCTACTACCTGCCCGCCGCAACCGAGTCGTGGAGCGGCGGCGAAGCCATCGAGGCCGTGTTCTCGCCAACGTTCGAGTCCGCGTGGCCTGGTGCTGCATCGACTGTGGAATTACACAGCGAGCCGGCTGCCGAGCAGCAGGTGGCGCCCGCAGCCGTTCCAGCCGTGGAAACGTCGCTGTCACCGCGGTCGTGGCCCGGTGAACCACCGGCGCATGCGCGCGCGCATGTCTTCACGCGCGAACAGCTGGCCGTCCACGCCGGCGGCACCATCTCGGAAATTTTCGGCCCGCTGTTCGTCAAGCAGGACAACCACCGCCGCCAGGTCCGCATGCCCATGGAGCCGCTGCTGCTGGCGGACCGCGTCACGGGCATGGTCGGCGAACCGGCCAGCATGAAGACCGGCACGGTGTGGACCGAGACCGACATCCGGCCCGACTCGTGGTACCTCTACGACGGCCGGATGCCGACCGGCATCCTCATCGAATCCGGTCAGGCCGACCTGTTCCTGATCTCGTGGCTTGGCATCGATCTGCAGGATCGCGGCGAGCGTGTGTACCGCCTGCTCGGCTGTGAGCTGACGTTCCACGGCGGACTGCCGGGCATCGGCGACACGCTGCGCTATGAGATTCACATCGACAGCCACGCGCGTCACGGCGACATCGGGCTGTTCTTCTTCCACTACGACTGCTGGACCGAAGGTGATCTGCGTCTCAGCGTCCGTCACGGCCAGGCCGGATTCTTCACCGACGAAGAACTTGCCGAAAGTGCCGGCGTGTTGTGGAACCCGGACGAGGATCGACCCGACGCGTCCGCGCCGCTGGCCGGACCGCGGCCCGGCATCACGCCCGATCGTGCCTATGACGATGAGCGGGTGACGGCGTTTGCGAAGGGCGACGTGTTGTCGGCATTTGGTCAGGCGTTCGTGCGGGCGGCCAGCCACACACGAACACCGCGCATTCCCGGCGGACAGATGCACCTGTTCGACCGTGTCGACGAACTCGACCTCACCGGTGGACCGTGGCGCCGCGGCTACATGCGCGCCACGCTGGACATCCGCCCGGATCAGTGGTTTTTCCCCGGCCACTTCAAGAACGATCCGTGCATGCCGGGCACCCTCATGTTCGAGGGCTGCCTCCAGACGATGGCGTTCTATATGGCGGCGCTCGGCTACACCATCGAGCGTGACGGGTGGCGGTTCGAGCCCGTGCAGGGTCAGCCCTACCTGCTGCGCTGCCGCGGTCAGGTGACACCACAGTCGAAGGTGCTGACCTACGAAGTGTTCGTCGCCGAGTTCATCGACGGTCCCGAGCCGACGCTCGTGGCCGATTTGATGTGCACGGTAGACGGCCTGCGCGCGTTCCACTGCCGGCGGATGGCGCTGCGCCTGACGCCGGACAATCCTCTCGGCCCGCGCGAACTGGCGGCCATGGCGCCGGATCGCGAGCCCGTCGCAGAATTCAACGGCTTCCGCTACGGCCAGGCATCCTTGCTGGCGTGTGCAAACGGCAATCCCGTGGACGCATTTGGTGCGTTGTATGCGGTGCTGCCGCCGACGCGTCGCGTACCGCGCCTGCCGGCGCCGCCCTACCACTTCATCTCGCGCGTCACCTCGCTCAGCCATCCACCCGGCGGCATGCAGTCCGGTGTCATCGTCGAAACGGCCTATGACATCCCGCCGGACGCGTGGTACTTCACCGCGCATCCCACGGGACAGATGCCGGCGTGCGTGCTCATCGAAGCGGCGCTTCAGCCGTGCGGCTGGCTGGCGTCCTATGTGGGCTGCGCGGTGAACGAAGCCGAAGAGGTGTTTTTCCGAAACCTCGATGGTGCGGGCGTGCTGCATCGCGCGGTTCGATCGGACGATGGATGTCTGCGCGTGAAGAGCACGTTGAAGTCGCTCGCGCGGGCGGGCGGCATGACGCTCGTGAGCTTCGACGTGCTCTGCACCGTGGAGCACGAGACGATTTACGAACTGAAGACCACGTTCGGCTTCTTCCCGAAAGCGGCGCTCGAAGGACAGGCCGGACTGCCGGCTGACGAAGCCGAGCGAACGCTGGCGGAAACGCGCGCGGATCGTGATCTGCTGGACGCACTTGGACCGGACGCGGCGGCGTGCCTGCCGCGATCGCCGGCACGCATGTGCGAGCGCGTCACCGAACGGCGCCTGGAAGCCGATGGCCGCACGGCGCTGCGCGGCGAAAAGGCGGTGCGGCCCGACGAGTGGTTCTTCACATCGCACTTCTTCCAGGATCCGGTGCAGCCGGGTTCGCTGGGCGTCGAGGCACTGGTGCAGTTGCTGCAGGCGCACCTGCTGCTCGAAGGCGCCGCCGAAGCGGTGCCGGGTGGCGTATTTGCCGACATGGTGTCTGCCGAGGCCGGCACGTGGACGTTCCGCGGCCAGGTGCTGCCCGAAAGCCGGCTCGTGTCGCTGACGCTCTACGCCGACGCCATCGAGAAGACGCCCACGCGCTGGACCGTGCGTGCTCAGGGCTCGGTGTGGGTGGACGGCCGCCGCATCTATCACCTGCGCAACCTGACGGTCAGCTTCGACAACACCACACCGCGTCCCTCCGGCCGCAGCATTCACCTCGACACGGTCACACAGCCCTGGTGGAACGACCATCGTCCCACCTTCGCCGCGCCGGTGTTGCCGGGCATGGCCATGCTCAGCATCGCCATGGACAACGCCCCGGACGCCGCGGGCGTGGACGACTTCGTCCTGCGCCGCTGGCTCGTGCTCGACGAACCACAGACAATCCAGATCGAACGCAGATCGACAAATCCCCAGATCACCAGCTCCCCAGATCCGCAGATCGAACGCCACATCACCACATCTCCACATCTCCAGATCGTCCTCCTGCAGTCTTCTCGTCCTCTTGCAGATGGAAGGCTCGTCCTCGACGCGGGTTCGGCGCCGGCGCCCATGGCACCGCTCCCGGCAAACACGCCGGCGCTGGCGGATCCATACACATCCGGCGCGATGTTCCACGGTCCCGCCTATCACCGCGTGGTGTCCGGCAGGCGCAGTGCTGCCGGCGCGGACCTCGTTGTCCGTCTCGAACCAGCGGCCGACGGCCGCGAACGTATCTCGCACATCGTCCTCGATGCCGGCCTGCACGGCGTGCCGCACGACGACATGACGATGTGGTTTCCGGAGGTGGCGCCGGGACAGGTGGCGTACCCCGCGCACGTCGAGCGCTTCTGCGTGTACGGTCCGGCGCCTGCGGAAGGAACCGTGGAGATCCGTGTGCGTCCGGATGGCATCCGCGGATCGGCCCGCTTCCCGCGTATCCACGTGCAGTACCTGCACGAGGGTCGTGTGTGGGCCGACCTCGTGCTGGTGGAGGCCTGCTTCCCCTCCACGCGTCTGGGGCAGCTGGCGCCAGACGTGCGACGCGCGTTTCTCCGCGACGGCGTGTATGTGGAAGGCGCGCGTCTGAGCGACACGGCGGATGGTACCAGCGTGCTGACGGCAGGTGCGCTGGCCGGTGCCGACTGGCTGCCCGGTACGGTGCGGGCGCTCTATCGGTTGCCTGAAACGGACGCGCCGCTGACCGCGGTCGTCGCGCGCGAACATGCCGCGGCCGCACTGCACGTGCACCCGCGCGCGGTGACGCTGGCGCAGGATGGCCGCGTGCATGCGCCGGCTTTACCTCTACTCGACTACGGTGTGGCGGTGGAGTCCGACGGACGTCAGGCGGTAGCGCGCGATGCGTGGGGACCGCGCCTGGACGTGGACGTCATCGAACGCTGGTGGAACGCGCAGGACTGGCAGAGCCGGACGCCGGCGCTGCAGGCGTTGTTTCTCGCGGCGTGCCGGCGCTTCGTGCGCGGGGTGCGGCTGCTGGAACCGGAGGCCATGCGCGCGCTTTACGGTCAGCCGCTGCTGCTGCTGGCCAATCACCAGGTGGCGGTGGAGTCCGTGCTGGCGGGCACGGCGCTGCCGCCGGTACTTGGGAGGCCGTTGCTGACGCTGGCCAAGCGTGAACATCAGGACACGTGGGTCGGCCGTCTGGCCATGGGGCTGAACGACGATCGCCGCGGACCGGCCATCGTTTATGTCGATCGTGATCGCCAGCAGGACATGCTGGAACGGCTCGCCGAAATGGCACACCAGGCGCGCAGCGGCGCACGGTCGCTGATGGTGCACGTGGAAGGCACACGCGCCACGCGAGGCCGGCAGCCTGTCTCCACCATTTCAGCCGTGTGGGCCGATCTGGCGGTGCAGGCCGGGCTCACCATCGTCCCGCTCCGCTACTGTGGCGGTTTACCCGAGAAGGGCACGAAAACGCGGCTCGAGTTCCCGCACGGCCTTGGCGGTCAGGAACTGGTGCTGGGCCGTCCGTTGTCGGGTGCAGCCCTGTCGTCGCTGCCGCTCAACGTGCGCCGCGACCGGATTCTCGCAGGCCTTGCCGAACTCGAAGCGTACGACTTCGATCCGCAGCCCGATCCACCGATGGCAGCGCGCGTGCGCGCCGCACGGCGGCGCTGGAACCTCGACGAGGTGCAGGCGGTGTTCCTGCTGCTGCAGGCCGACGCGCAAGGCTGGGCGCTGGACAGCAGGAACCTGCCGGCCGATGCCGTGGCGCAGCGCAGTGCCGACGATCCGTTCTGGGCGTGGTTCGAAGAGCACGGCTGCGCGCGCGACGCGCAGTAAACAAACGACCCTACTTCGGCGCGTCGATCCGTTTCACCACTTCGTCGGAGAGATCCACCACCGGCGCCACCCACAGGATGACGGTGGCTTCGCTGTCGAGCAGCAGCTTGACACCGCGCTCGCGCGCCAGTGAGTCGAGGACCGGCGCTATCATCTTCTGAAACTCCGCCGCCACCTGCCGCTCGAGCCCGAGCACATCCGCGTTCGCATCCTGCTGCAGGCGCTCGAACGACACGCGCGCCCGCTGGTGGGCCCGCTCGAGTTGCAGCCGATCGGGATCGGCTGGAGTCATCGAACTCAACGCACGCTGCTGATCGGCCAACACCCGGCGTTCGGTGTCGAGCCTGCCTATCCAGATGGCTTCGCGTTCCGCCACCCGACGGCACCAGACGCACCGGGCATGACGGAAACGCGGCAGTGATCTTGCGGCAGGCCGTCAGAAAACGGCTTGTGCCGCGACGGCTCGATTGAGGCACAATCCTCCTTGGAGGGCTGCACATGACAGGTAGCCCCGTGGCAATTCGATCGACGTCCGGCACACGGTTCAACTCTTGCAGATGCCCCGGGGCAGGAGCGCCTCCGTGAACCTCGGCCTTGTCCACAACAGCAACGCCGGCACGAATGCCGGTATCTCTCCCGCCGACCTCGTGTGCCTGATCGAACGGCATGGTCATCATGTGGTTGGCACGGCCTCGCCGTCGGGCGACTGGTCCGCGATTCTCGCCAG
>CAZZGM010000189.1:0-6499 GCA_964653955.1 uncultured Bifidobacteriaceae bacterium
CACGCAACGCCTGCTGCTGGACGGAGACCTTGGCATCGAGAACAACCATCAGCGCGAGGACTATCTCCGCTACACGGCACAGCCAATTTCTCCCGATTATCTCCAGCGTGGACGGGACGGGCAGATCTACTCCGTCCATGCGCCTGGCGTGTCTGCGCTGGTGGCGCCGGCCTTTGCTCTGGGGGGCTACCCGCTGGTGGTCGTCTTCCTGGCCGTCCTGGCCGGTGCGGGCCTCGCGGCACTATGGCGCGCCACGTGGCGCCTGACGGGAGATGCTCTGGCTGCGTGGGTTGGGGCCGCGAGTGTCGGACTGTGTGTGCCCATGTTCTTCAGCGGCTTCACCGTGTTTCCCGATGGTGTGGGCGCGGTGTGCGTGACCATCGCGCTCGGATTACTGGTTGCACTCGATCGCGGCGTACCAGTATCGACGACGTACATGACCGTTGCGGGTGCGGCACTGGCGTTGCTGCCGTGGCTGCATACGCGGTTTGCCCTGGTTGCCGGCATCCTGGGCGGTGTCATGACGCTGAGGCTCCTGGCCCGTTCCGACCCCACTCGCGCCGTGGCACGGTTTCTTGCGATTCCCGCGGTGGCGGCTGCTGCCTGGTTTGGTTTCTTCTGGGCCATCTGGGGCACGCCGAACCCGACGGTCCCTTATGGCGGCTACACGCAGAGCAGTCTGTTGCACTGGGTGGAAGGTGTGCCGGGGCTGTTGATCGACCAGCAGTTCGGTCTACTGACTACGGCGCCCGTGCTGCTGGCCGGCGTTGCCGGGCTGTGGCCACTCGGGCGGCGGCATCCACGCCTGGCGCTGGAGCTCGTCACGCTGGGCGTGACGTATCTGCTGGCCGTGGCTGCTTACCGGATGTGGTGGGGAGGGCACAGCGTGCCCGCGCGTTTCCTCGTGGTGGTCCTCCCGGCGATGGCATTGCCGCTGTCCATGGCCTGGAGACACGGCGGGCGCCTGGTGCGCGCCACCGTTCTCCTGTTACTGGCACTGAGCCTCGGCGCGACGCTGGTGCGTGCGGCGGTAGGCGAGGGAAGCCTCGTCTACAACACGCGTGATGGCGTGGACCTCACGTTGGCGTGGCTCAGTCCGCACGTGAACCTGCCGCTGGCGGCACCCAGCCTCCATCGCGACACGCCGGCGTGGGCAGTAGGCGATGCCCTCGTCTGGCTGACCGTGGCCATCCTCGTCGTGACCCTCGTGGCCCGCGCGGGGCACCGGCGCGGCCACGCCTGGACCGTGATGGGGGCCGCGGCCCTTGCCATCACGATGCTGTCGACCTCCATGGTGTGGGCAGAACGCGGTGTGCAGCCGGTGACGCCAATCTCGTCGGCGATGGACGCCCTTGACCGCTGGTCCGGGCGGGCATCGGGTGTGGGGTGGCGTTCGCGGCCGTTCGGTACGATGGCGCCAGACGACGTGCTGCCGCAAATCGAGATGGCCGGCCGACCACCCGAGGCCGTCGGCGAAACTCCGGTGCGCCTGCTGCACCTGCCGGCGCTACCGGCCGGCACGTATGAAGTGGCGGCCGACGGATCCTCCCGCCTGGACGGCACCATTGACGTCCACGTGGGCAGCCCCGTGCTGGCCATCGAACGCCTGGCGCCGTCTCCGGATGGGCCACCAGCCGTGTTGCACCTGCCGGTGTCCGTCCGCGATCTGTCGTTGATGGCGGATCGAGCCACGGCCCTGCGGCTCGATCGTGTGGTGCTGCGTCCGCGGCAATTGGGCAGCGCGGCTGCAACGCCGGCACGTGCAGCCATTCGGGCTGCTCGTTACGGCCAGACGCGCTGGTTCTTCCTGGACGAGGGGGCGTACGTGGAACGGTCCGGAGTCTGGACCCGGGCCAATGGGACGGCAGAACTGCTGATTGATTCGCCGGCCGGTGGAGACGCGCCGCTCATCCTGCACCTGCGCGCGGGCGCGGCGCCCGTGCGCGTGTCGCTTCGCAGCGGCGGATGGCAGGAGGTGGTGTCGCTCGACGCCGAGACGCCACGCGAGGTGCGCGTGCCGCCAGCACCGGCGGGCTGGCGGCTCGTCGTTCAGACCGAGGGCGGCTTCAGGCCGTCAGACCTGGGTGGCGGCCGGCAGGATCGACGCCATCTCGGCGTACGGATCGAGCCAGACACCTCTGGTGAAGTGGTGATCTGGTGAGCTGGCGATGTGGTGATCTGTGTGGTCAGAAGCGCAGGACGCCGGAGAGGTAGAGGCCGTTGAACTTCAGCGCACCTGTGTCGTTGTCGGCCTGATAGAACACGTCAATCGACCGGTAGCCCACGGTGGCGCCGACATTCCTGGTGAAGTTCACGGTGCCGTAGAGATCGAAGTCGGTGTACCGGCCCTTGTAGTCGTCGCTCAGGTTGTCGGGAATCCTGAAGAACGACACCTCGCCGCCAATGGCCACGTTGCGTGCCACGTAGCCGCGGCCGACGAAGCCAATGGTGGGGATGGGGGCGACGGCCGTGGTGAACTCGCGGCCGATCGGGCTCTGCAGGTCCACGTTGACGTCCGTGTACTTCAGGTCGAAGAGCACACCCGCAAACCCGCGGCTGCGGTAGACGAAGTCGTATTCGTAGCCGACACGATAGGTCTTGAGTTCCGCGGTGGTGCTCACCGGCAGGCCCACACGATACCGCTGCCCGTTGAACACGAACTCACGCCGCACCTGGACCGCGTCGGTCTCGTATTTGATGGGCAGGTACTCGAGCCGGAACTTGTGCTTCGTGGCCGGCCGCAGCACCACGTTCAGCCGTCCGAGTTTGCGCTTCGTGATCCCGAGGTCGTCCACCAGGTCGACGTCCGTGCCGAGGATACCCAGCGACTCGGAATTGACAATGAGTGACGGGTCGGCGTTCCACCACCCGTAGGAAACCTCGACGTTGTAGTCTTCGCCTACGGCCGGATCGGCCGGCGGCCGGAACTGCGCCGATGCGCTTCCCACGCCGAGCATCAGCACGGCCACACACAACATTCCCCTCTGCATCATCATGAGCAGTTCCACCATGCCCCGGTTGCGTCCAATCACGAAAACGGCCGCAGACGTGCGGCCTTCTACCAGCGAGGGGAAGATCGCCGGTCCCGTCCGAGTGGGCGTCGGACGGGACCAAGCATAACAGAATCGCCGGGCGTCGCCGCTAGGCTTCCGTCTCGGTGGCCGGGCGGCCGCTGCCGAGCACGCTGGCCCACTTGGCCGCGGCCTGGGCGAGGATGACCACGGCACAGACCATCATGGCCACGGTGCAGATGGTCAGGATCCAACCCTGGACGTGCGTGCTGGCGTTGGGGCCGACGGCCAGCGGCCAGAAGTTGTCGCGTACGTTCAGGAACCCACCGTAGAGCGTGTTGGTGGCGAGGAAGGCCAGCGGCACCAGTGTGACCCAGATGTAGCGCGTCTTGCCGGTGTTGATCAGGATGGTGGTGGCCACCGCCAGTGCGACCGACGCCAGCAACTGGTTGGCCACGCCGAACATCGGCCAGATGGTGGCGATTTCCCCGGTGTAGATGAAGTAGGCCCAGCCCAGGACCAGTAGCGCTGTGGCGAACATGGCACCGGGCATCCAGTCCTTCTCGCGGAACTTGGGGAAGGCCTTGCCGAGGAACTCCTGCAGCAGGAAGCGGCCGACGCGCGTGCCCGCGTCGATCGTGGTGAGGATGAACAGCGCCTCGAACATGATCGCGAAGTGGTACCAGTAGTCCATCAGGTGGGACATGCCCGGCAGGCTCGAGAAGATGTGCGCCATGCCCACGGCCAGCGAGACCGCGCCGCCGACGCGGCCCGTGACGGTTTCGCCCACGGCCGCTTCGAGCTCCGGGAGGTTGACGACCATCTGCTCCACGCCCTGGAACGTCATGCCGGCGTACTGCGCGGGCGGCACGTTGATGGCAAAGTAGTCGCCCGGTTCCATGGCGCTGGCGGCCACGAGGGCCATGACGCCGACGAGGCACTCGATGAGCATGGCACCGTAGCCAATCGGCCGGATGTCGGTTTCTTTGTCCACCATCTTCGACGTGGTGCCGGAACTGATGAGGGCGTGGAAGCCGGAGATGGCGCCGCAGGCAATGGTGATGAAGCAGAAGGGGAAGAGCGGACCGGGAATGATGGGGCCGCCGCCGTTGACGTACTCGGACACGGCCGGCATCTTGAACTCGGGGTTCACCCAGATGACGCCAATGGCCAGAAACAGGATGGTGCCGATCTTCGTGAACGAGCTCAGGTAACCACGTGGAGAGAGCAGCAGCCACACCGGCAGCACCGAAGCCGCAAAGCCGTAGACGGCCAGGGCAATGACGATTTGCGTCCGCGACAGGTGGAACAGGTTGGCGAACCAGCCCTCGGAATGATTCAGCGGCTCACCGCCGGCCACCGCTGCCAGCAGGCCGATGACGCCGATGATGGTGGCCTCGACAATCCGGCCCTTGCGCCAGACATACATCCAGAAGCCCATGAAGATGCCCAGCGGAATCGTCATGGCAATGGTGAACGTGGCCCAGCGGCTGTCGGCCAGCGCGTTCACCACGTTGATGCCCAGGCCGGCCATGGCAATCACGAGGATGAACAGGATGGCAATCGACGCCACGATGCCGGCCGAGGGACTGATCTCGTCCTTGACGATGTCGGCCAGCGACTTGCCGCCGCGTCGGGTCGAGGCCCACAGAATCATCGAGTCGTGGACGGCGCCGGCCAGGACGACGCCGGCGACCAGCCAGATGAGGCCCGGCGCATAGCCGAACTGGGCGGCCAGCATCGGACCGACCAGCGGCCCGGCACCGGTAATCGCAGCGAAATGGTGTCCGAAGAGCACCCATTTACTGGTGGGATAGTAGTTAGAGCCGTCGTATTTGGTGTGGGCCGGGGTCACCCGGGAGTCGTCCAGCATCCAGATGCGCGTGGCGATGAACGCGCTGTAGTAGCGATAGGCAATCGCAAGGATGCACAATACGGGGACCACAACATAAAGCGCATGCATAACGCGGGATGATACCAGCGTTGGCGCTTGCTGTGTGTGTCACGAGACGTCCCCGTGACGTCACGAAACGTAATTACGTTGTCATTACCCGGCCGAGGGCGTGTCCGTGGCGGCTGGCGGCAGCACGTCTGGCGTCGTCGTCTCCGGCGGAAGCGCTTCTGGTGGGGCGGCATCCGGTGGTGTTGCTGCCGGCGGCGCTGGTCGCGATTGATCGCGCTGGCGGAACGCCGGATCGATGGCGCCGGGGGTGCTCATCTGCGGGTTCCATCCCAGACGAAGGATGGTGAGCCGGACGGGGCGCCGTCCGAACGCGAGCGCTTCGTGGCAGCTCCAGAGATAGAGATCGACGATCCGTCCCTTCACGGCCGGACCGGTGTCCATCACCGTCCAGATGCCGGCGTAACGGGAGTTGGGCATGTCCACGCGGACGACCGTACCCACTGGGAGCAGGCTGGGATCGGCCGCCGCAATGCCCGTACGCACGACAACGCCCGAGGCCGTGGTTTCTCCCTTGCAGTAGGCCGTGGCCGTGAAGGCCAGCTGCGCGCCGGCCTGGGGAAGGCTGGTGGCTTCGGCGACGGTGGCCTGCCGCGCGGCGTACCGCGAATCGCGGATGGTCGTCTCGTAGAGAAAGACGTAGACCACCGCGACCAGCAGGGTCGCCAGCGTGCGCCGGACGAGTGACTCGGCGATGTGCATCTGTACTTCTGGGCCGGTACGGCCTCAGGCCCGGAAATGTTCGAATCCGTCGGGCCAGGACACCGGCTGTCCCCCTCGCGTCAGCCGGCAGCCCGGCTCTCGCGTCAGGGTTCCAATTTTCGTCAGCACGGGCCGGGCCACCTGGCTCCGGACGTGCCGCAGACGTCCACCCCACCGCGGTGGCAGGGCAAACAGCAGTTCGTAATCGTCACCGCCGGTCAGGGCGGCCAGCGCCGGATCGACCGGTCCGTCGTGCCACCACTGCCGCGCCTCCGCGGCCACCGGCAATGTCTCGAGGTCGATGCGTGCGCCACATCCACTGGCTGCCGCCATCTGGCGGACCGCATCGGCCAATCCGTCACTGAGATCCATCGCGGCCCGTGCCGCCCGGCCTCGCGCCATGGCAATACCGAGGCGAATCCGCGGTTCCGGCCGCCGGTGCCTGATGACGCACGGCCCGCCGGCGTCAGTGCTCCGGCGCAACATCTCGAGTCCGGCCCGCGCGGCGCCAAGTTCGCCGCTCACCCACAACTCGTCGCCCGGCCTGCCACCCCCACGCGTGAGGCATTTCCGGGCTTCCACCTCGCCGCCCGCCGTCACGTCCACGAACAGGCCAGCCGGGCTGCGCGTCAGGTTGCCGCCCGCCACGGCCACACCGTGTTGCCGGGCCAGTGCGGCCAGACCATCGACGAGAGCCTCGACGTCGGCCACGGGGAAGTCGGCCGGCAGGCCCAGGGACAACAGGGCCCAGCGGGGTGTGGCGCCCATGGCGGCCAGGTCGCTGAGGTTCACCGCGAGGGCCCTGTGTCCGATGTCGGCGGCGGCC
>CAZZGM010000190.1:0-6463 GCA_964653955.1 uncultured Bifidobacteriaceae bacterium
CGCACCTTGCTCAGTTCGCCCAGGCGAACCGGCAGGTTGAGGTCGGCACCGGGATAGTCGGTGTTCCAGCCGGATCCGCCGGCTTCGCGCCAGTAGCTCTGGTACATGAGGCGGCAGAAGACAAACCGTCCGTCGAAACTTTCTTCGGTGGCCATGCGCGGCGGCGTGCGGCGCCCCCAGCCCCTCCACATGAAGGGCTCCTGTGCTGCCAGCGTAGCCGTCAGCAGAAGCAGCACGAACGCGACGAGACGGGCGGGTACGGGCATGTCAGTGCGTCATCGCATAGACGGCGACGTTCATGCCAATGGCATATCCATTGGGAGAGAACTGATAGAAGTACGAGGGGTCCTCGCCCTCCCGTTCCCATGAGTCGGCAATGTCGGTGTTGTGCGTCATCAACACCATCACACGATCGTGGGCGTCGGTGATGGCGGCCATGTGCGCCCGTGCCGACAGCGGCCCCATTTCCGAGGTGTCGCCGCCGGTCTGCCGCCAGTACTGCCACGCAGGCACCTGCGGCACTTCTTTCACCTCGAAGAGGGCGCGGAAGATCGGGTGATCGTTCTGGAGTTCGCGGATGGGGTACTCTCCCGGAGGCAGTACCTTGGCAATCTCGCGCGCGAAGTCGTCCCAGGCATATGGCCCCCAGTAATCGTCCACCCACAGGAAGCCGCCCTTGAGCAGGTAGTCCCGCAACCCACGTGCGTCGTCGGCAGAAAAGCCGGCGCTGCCGGGGTCCGAGGCCATCACGAACGGGCACATCGACAGCCACTCGTCGGTGGGCCTGACCACGAGATGCGCCGGTTCGCCGTCGCGCTGTCTTGCGACCACGGTCTTGGTCATCTCCGACAAACGAATGGAGAAGTTGATGTCGGCGTACGGATAATCGGTGCCCCACCCCATGCCGCGCTGCTGCTGGCGCACGGCGGTGTACATCAACCGGCAGAAGTGAAAGCCGCCGTCCTGCTCGGCCGGCGTGGCGAGGCGCGGCGGCACACCACCTTCCCCGCCCCAGCGTCCCCAGCCTCGCTGGGCGTCGACCAGCGACACCGCCACGAACACGGCGGCCAGGGCAACCGCCGGCACGCGTCGGGTCATCGCCGCGTCCCCGACCTCGACAATGAGCGGTAGTACTCCTCGACGAGCGAGCGGAACTCGGGCGGCACGTCCTCGGCGCCGGCCACGATGGCCCGATCGGCTTCTTCACCAGCGCGGCGGCGGAGGTTGTATTCGAATCGCTTGACGCCTTCGGCCACGAAGGTCTGCAGCCGCGCCAGCTCGTTCACGTCGCGGTAGACACGATCGGAGTCGAGCTCGCGCATCCGGCGCATGATCTCGTCCAGTTCCTTCGGATCGACACCCTGCTCACGCAGCATGTTGCGAAGCGCCTGAGCCTCGCCGAGCCAGCGCCGCGCTTCGCCGCGGAACTGGCGGATGTCATCGGCGGTGTAATAGTCGCCCGGCCGCCAGTCGCCGCCCCATGGGCCGCCGCCACGCATGTTGCCGCCGCCGCCCGCCTGACCCGCCTGGCCCTGTTGACTGCCCTGACCTTGCTGGCCACCCTGGCCCTGCTGCCCCTGACCGGATTGGCCCTGCTGACCTTGCTGCCCCTGGCCGGATTGTCCCGACTGCCCCTGTTCACCCGACTGCCCCTGTTCGCCGGGCTGTCCGCGTTCACCGGACTGGCCCTGCTCACCGGACTGGGACCGCGCGTCGCGCTCGGCATTGCCGTCCCTGCCGCGACCTTCGGCTGCCTGGCGGGCGCGTTCCTCCATCCGGCGGCCCAGCGATTCCGCATTACGCGCCAGTTCGCGAGCGCGCGCCAGCGAATCGGCGCCGCGTTCCTGGCCCATCTGGCCCGCCGCATCGGCCGCATCGCTCAGCCGCTGGCGCAGCTGGTCGATGCCCACGCCAATCTGCGCCTCGAGGTTGCGGGCAAACTCTTCGGGGGCCCCACCCTGTGCGGCCCGCTTCGAATAACGAATGCGCTCCTTGATTTGCGCCTCGCGAATCCCGTTGGCCGCCTCGGACAGCTTCCGCGAGACATCGCGGGCTTCACGTGCCGTCTCGTTGGCCAGCCGGTCGAGCTCCCGTTCGAGTCCCGCCACCTTCTCTTCGAGCGCGTCCTTGCGCTGCCCCACCATCTGGGCGCGTCCCAGGCGATCCGCCCCCGCGTTGGGCAGGTCGTTCACATCGTCGGCAATGTCCTGCTGCTCGCGGGCGATCTCGTCGGCCTGCCGCAGCGCATCACGCACGTCGCGGCCGGTACGGTCGCCCTGCGAACGCTGCAGTTGGCGCTGCGCCTCGCGCAGACGCTCGGCCGCCGCGGCGGCCTGAGCCTCGCCTCCCTGCGATCCGTTGGCCGCCGCGCGCCGCATGGCTTCGGCGGCGTCGCGCAACTGGCGCGCCGTGGACGCGAGATCCTGGCGGTCCTGGTCGCGCGACAGACGTTCGAGCTGACGCGCCGCTTCTTCGGCCTGCTCGGCCAGCGCACGCTGCAGGGCCGCGCTGTTGCCGCGCGGCGCCTGTCCGGCGGCCATGCGCCGCTGCCGTTCGAGTTCCTGCTCCTGCCGGCGGGCCAGTTCCTTCAGCTTCTCGGCCAGCTCGTCGACGCGCTGATCGCCGGCCTGCTGGCTGGCGCGCTGATTCGTCTCGTACTGGTTCGCCATGCGATCCAGTTCCATCTTGAAGAGGTCGGCCAGATCCTCGGCAATCGACCCGGCGCCGCCACCACCACCGCCGCCGCTGTCGCGCTGCATCTGCACCTGCATCTCGAACTCTTCTTCGGCCTGCTGCAGGAACTGGAGGGCACGCTGCTCGGGCGGCAGGGCGCCGTCGGGGCTCTGCGTCTGCAGCTTGCCTTCGGCTTCCTGCATGGCCGTGGCTGCCTGTGGCAGCAGCTCGCCAATCTTCTGGAACGACGGGTCTGGCGTGACCAGCCGGCTGTTCATCCGCTCGACCAGACCTTCCACCTGCTCCCGCAGACGGCTCTGCGACAGCGTGAGCACGGTCATACCCTCGCGGAACTTGTCGGTCCCCATCTGCCGGCGGTCACGCTGCATGTTGAAGGTGCCGGCAATGATCTGGCGCTGCTGTTGCGACAGCGCGCCCACCTGGTCCATGCCACCGCCTCCTCCGCCACCGCCGCCGCCCATGGACGTGGCGGGCTTGAAGTCGCGGTTGAAGGGACGGACACGCAGGAAGAACATGTCGCTCGTGGCGCGCTGCGGGCCACCGACCTGGTTGTTGTCGGTGGCACGCGCGTAGTACGACACGGCATCACCAGGCTTCACGCCCAGTTCCTCGAGGTAGAACGTGTGGCCGGCCGTAACCTCCTTGAGCGGCTGCCGGCCATCGAACAAACGTACCACCTTCTCGGCGCCGCCGTTCACCGAATACACCAGTTCCAGGTTCCTCACCGCGTAGTCATCGTCGGCGCGCACCTCGACGGCCAGTTCCTGGACGGGGGTGACGTCGGTGTCGCGCCCTGGCTTCGACAAGGACACCGTGGGACTGAGATCGCTCAGGATGTCGATGGTGTATTGCGGCGAGGCCGTGACCATCTGGCCGGCGGCCGTCTCGAGTTCCACGCGATAGAACCCGCTCTCGGTGGCCGTAAACGAGGCTGTCAGTGTTCCGTCAGGCCCGGCCGTGACGGGTACGGTCGTCGATTCGCCGATGACCAGCCGTCCCCCCTTCGACGGCATGGTCGGTGTCAGTGTCACCTGCACATCCGTGCCGTTCAGCACCGCGATGTCGCCACCGTCCTCCACCGTTCGCGGCTCGAGACCGGTATACGCCGGGAAGCGATACTCGAGGTCCACCCGCTTTACATACGGCAGTTCGACCACGGTCAGCGTGTGGACGGCAGAACGCACGCCTGCCGCCTCCACGAAATATTCGAGCGTGTCGCTCAGGTCGAACAACAGGCCTTCGTAGGCGCCGTCTTCGTCCTTCAGCATGGGCAACCGCTCGTAGTCGGCGCCCGGCCCGCGCCGGAACACCACCGACGCGTCAGCCGCATCGAAACCGCTGAGGGTCGCGCCAATGGTCTGGTCGGCGCCCTTTGCCACGGTGGCATCACCCGGCGTCACCGCAATCCGGTACGGCGCCGCGGCTTCGACACTGCGCGCCACCACGAACAACGCCGACAGCGCCTGCCGCAGCAGCGCCGGTCCGGCGGTAAACGCCAGCAGCGCCGCCAGCGAGACACCACCCACCACGAGACTGAACCGGCGCAGCGGCTCGCGTTCGATGCGGTCGCCGTCTTCCACCGCGTGCAGGCGCTCGATGGCCGTCTCGACCATCCGCTGCACCAGCGCCGGCGACGCGTCGCGATCGCCCGGCGTGGCCATGGCCGTGACGAGGGTGGATTCGAGCGTGGGCTCGTGTTCCTCGAGATAGAGCGCCACCTGCTCGTCGCTCACCTGGCGCAGCAGCGGACGGACGAAGAACCACGCCGCGGCCCCCAGCAACACGACACCGGTGACAATGCGGAACCAGAAGATGGCGTCGGGCGAGAAGCGGAAGTAGTCCAGCGCCGCGGCGATGGCCACGATGGCCAGCAGACCGCTGACGAGGAAGCCTACCGCACCGCGCACCGCCAGCTTGGTCCGCCAGCGGGCGCGCACCCGCCGGATGACAGCAATGAGCTCGGCACGTGCGTACTCGTTCATGACGGCCCTCCGAGGCGTCGGGCAGGCGTGAGGCGGCGCGCCAGCCACGATTCCGCGCTCAGCAGCAGGATACCCGCGAACAGCAGATACCACCAGATACGTTGCGCGGCCTCCTGGACAGTGTCCGGCACCACCAGCGGCTCGGCCGTGGCGCCCGTCCCGTCCGTCGCGCCCGTCACAGCCACCTGCATCTCGGCCGGGTCCATCGTGGCCGGGTCCGACTCGGCCAGGTCGACATTGGCCGCGATTGCCGCCAGGACACGTCCGTCGCGCCCTTCCCTCACCTCATAAAAGCCGGCCTCGGCGGCTTCCATCACCGTGGCGCCCTCCGGCGGCGTCAACCGCTGCCCGGAAGGGCTCAGAATCACGGCACCGGCCACGCCCGCATCGATGGGCTGCCCAACGGTGACCCATCCCGGCGCTTCGCGATAGCTGGACGCCTGACGCAGCAACTGATGGACGAACGGCAGGTACACCGGCTTCAGCGCCATGTCGTTCCACGACTGGTCCAGCGTGGTGGCCCACACGAGCACGCGCCCCCGCCCGACGGTTCCTTCCACCAAGGCCGGCGTTCCGCCATCGAAACGGGCCAGGGTAGTGGCCTCGGGCCGTGTCCCCACCACGCGATATCCGTAGACGCGCGTGGTCGAAAAGTCGCCACTCCTCGGCAGCCGGAACGGCTCGAACACCGCGTGGCCGTAATCGAGGCCGCCGATTTTGGCGGCCGTGCCGCGCGTGCGGTCCTCGATGCCCGTCATCGACACGGGCAGCCAGTCGGCCTGCGGCAGCGTCGACCGCGGTCCGAGCGCCAGCACCAGGCCGCCACCGTTCTCGACGAACGCCTGCAGGCGCGTACCGAGCGCGGCGTCCATGGGTGCGTCCTGCAACACAATCACACGCGCACGCGACAACACGTCGGCGGTGAGTCCGTCCACCGCCTGCGCGGTCACCTCGTAACGCGGCCGGTCGCCAATACCAAGGGCACGTGTCAGGAACAGATCGCGGTCGCCGCGGCTGCCAGTGCCGGCCAGCACCACCGACACCGTCTCGCGCGGCTCGACCAGCGCATGAAACGCGTTGTCGCTCGCCATACCATCGTCCGGAATACGAACCGAAAGACGAAGGCCGCCAGCCGGCATCACGATGGGCGCAAACGTGGCGGAGGCCGCGCTTCCCGGCGCCACGGTCACGTTGGACGCCTGCACGGCCCGCCCGTCCACTTCGAGCGTGACGGGCACGCCCGAACGTTCGTTGTCGCCACGGTTGAGTACACCCGCGGTAATGGTTACGCGCGCCGGCCCTTCTCCCGCCAGACGCTGCACCGACAGCGGCGTCACCGACAGGTTGGGCGTCTCGGGCAGGCTGACCGGCACCGGCGTAAACACGGTCCCGGCGGGCAGGCGGAACGCCGCGTCTGGCTGCCAGCCTCGCCGCTGGAAATCCGACACCAGCAGCACTTCCTTGCGCGGCAGCGACGACTCGGCCAGGAGGCTCGCGGCCAGCTTCAGCGCCGGCGCAAAACGCGTCGCGCCCGACGAGGGCTGCAGGCGGTCCACTTCGGCCATCACGCGCGACACATCCGCGCTGGAGCGCAGCACCACCTCGGCGCCCGAGGTGAACGTCACCAACGACACGCGGTCGAGCGCGCTCACGTCCTGCAGCGCCTGCCGCGTGGCCTCACGGGCACGCGTCCAGGTGTCGCCCGCGCCCATGCTGTAGGAGCGGTCGAGTACCACCACAACTTCACGGGCACCACTCGCAGGCGCGGACAGTTCCGTACGACGAAT
>CAZZGM010000191.1:0-6454 GCA_964653955.1 uncultured Bifidobacteriaceae bacterium
CCGGGCAGGGCCGTTCGCACGTCGGCGTACACTTCCTCGGCGCTCGCGTGCGAGTGTCCGGCCAGGGACGTCAACACGGCCAGCCGCGGCCGCGTCGCCCGGAGGCCGGCCGCCTGGAGCACGTCTCGAAGCCCTTCGTGCCGGGCAGGCGCGTGTGCAGCGTCCACAAGCGCCCATCATAGCCTCTGATTTGAATAATCCAAAACAAGGAAAATTGCCCTGAAACACTCGCCGGGCGACCTGCGAAAACGGATGCGTTACGCGTTCGTGCCCGCCGCGTTCCGAAGAGCACGATCCAGGTCGGCCCACACATCCTCGACGGCCTCGATGCCAACGCTCAGCCGCAGCAGCGTCGGCGGCAGATGCTCCTGCCCGGGCACACTGGCCCGCCGCTCGATGGTGGACTCCACGGCACCCAGACTGGTGGCGTGCTGGACGAGCCGCAGACCGGTACACACTGCATCGGCGGTGGTGCTGTTGCCGCGCACGTCAAACGAGATGATCGTGCCGAAGCCGGCCAGCTGGCGCCGTGCCGCTTCGTGCGTGGGATGGTTCGCCAGTCCGGGATAACGCGTGAGCGTGACGTTCGGATGGCTCGAGAGGCGCTCGGCCAGCGTCATCGCATTCTGCTGCGCGCGTTCCAGCCGCAGCGCCAGCGTCCTCACGCCGCGCACCGCGAGAAACGTCTCCAGTGTGCCGGGCGTGGCGCCCATCAGCTCACGGGCGTGCCGGAACGCGGCCAGCAAGCTGGTGTCGCGCACCGAGACCATGCCGCCGAGCAGGTCCGAGTGGCCGCCAATGAACTTCGTCACCGACTGCACGGCCACGTCGGCGCCCAGTGCCAGCGGGCGCTGATTGAGCGGCGTGGCAAACGTGTTGTCCACACCCAGGATGGCGCCCGGCTTGCGCGGTGCGGCGCAGATGACATCGAGATCGCCAACAGCGAGCAGCGGGTTCGATGGCGACTCCAGCCAGATCAGGTCGGCAACACTACACATCTCGACCCAGTGCACGGTGTCGGCCACCGCCACGCGATGCACGGTCCATCGCCCGCGGCTCCGGCCGGCCTCGGCCAGTCCCGCCACGCCCTGATAACAATCGTCCGGCAGCGCCACCACCGCACCCGCCGGCAGTCGATCGAACACCGCCGCAATGGCGGCCATGCCGGAAGCAAACGCCACCGACGAACCGCCCTCGAGACCACCGACGATTTCTTCCAGCGCTTCCCAACCCGCCGTCCCATCGTCACGCGAGTATGCGCGGTCGGCGCCCAGCACGAAATTCGACGCCGGGACCGGTGGCACATTCAGCGGCGAACCCGGGCGCCGATCCCGTCCTGCCGATACCACCCAGGATTCGGGGGAACCATGCGTATCGGCGTCATGCCGCTTCGCGTCCTTCGAGGTCATGAGCCGATCTTATCCCCGCAGTTCACTCATGTTGCGCGTGGTGGCGGGTCTTCGCTCAACGGCGCCGGGCCGCTATCGAAAGGGCACGCGCGGAGCCTCATAACGAGCCAGAAACGTTCGAACGCCCTCGCGTGCGTGAGCCACCACATGCGCTCTGGACGGGATGGTCCCCACGAGCATGGCCCGATCGAGCGCCTCGCCGACGATGAGATAGGCGAACTGTTCGGCGGCTATCCGCGCGTTGGTGACATCCAGCAGACCGGCACGGCTCATGCGGCCAAACTCTGACGTCAGGGCGTCCAGCACCTGCCCCGGCGCCCGCTTGAAATACTGCGCGGCCAGCGCCGGAAATTCCCGAGCCTCGCCAATCAGGAGCCGGCGCAGCGCAATCACTTCCGGACGCATGATGGCCAGTGCCAGCCGGCGGCCGAGATCGTCGAGAGTCTCCGGCAGGTTCGCGGCGGTCGCGCCTTCCGCAAACTCCTGCCGGAGGTTGCGCGCGAACGTCTCCGCGTAGGCCATGGTCTCTTCGACAATCTGAACGAAGAGCGCGTCCTTGTCGGCGTAGTTGTTGTACACGGTCCGCTTCGTGAGTCCCGCCGCCGCCGCAATCTCCTCCATGGTCGTGCCGGCGTATCCCCTGCTCAGGAACAGCATGCGCGCCGCATCGACAACGGCTGCCCGGGTCCGCACCACGCGCGGGTCGTCCGCGCGCGGACCGGCACCGCGCCGGGCCTTCTGACGCCGGCCCACGGCCCGTTTTACAATTACACTCATGAGTAAATTAATATACCGGCCGGTTCGACAATCCGAAACGGAGAGCATATGACATCCCACGACGCGGCCATCGGCCGTGATGCGTCGAACGCACGACCACTTCTCCGCTGGGGCGTGGTGGCCGGGCCGTTCTATCTCGCGGTCGGCGTGGCCCAGGCGCTGCTCCGGGAGGGCTTCGACTTCGCGCGGCATCCGCTCAGCGTGCTCGCAAACGGACCGGGCGGCTGGATTCAGACGGCCAACTTCGCACTCACCGGCCTGATGGTCGTGGCGGCTGCCGCAGGTTTCCGGCGCGTGCTGGGACCGAAAGTACGCGCGCTGCCGCTGTTCCTCGGCGGGTACGGTGTGGCCATGATTGCCGCAGCACTCTTCACGGCCGATCCCGTCGACGGATTTCCTCCGGGCACGCCCGAAGGATTTCCGACGTCGATCAGCACCATCGGGCTGCTCCACTTCGTCGCGGGCGCGCTGGCGTTCACGTGTCTCGCGCTCAGCGGCTTCGCGGCCGCATGGACCATGAAACGCCGCGGCGTGCCATCGCTCGCTTTGCTATCGCTCTTCAGCGGCCTGTCCGTGGCGCTCGGCTTCTTCGGCGGACCGGTACTTCCGATAGGCATGGCCGGCATCTGGTTTGCCGTGGTCGTCGGCTGGATCTGGCTCACGGTGATGTCGCTTCGCCTCGGCCGGACGGAGCAGACATGACGGATGAAACAGTCATCGTGCCAGAGCGGCAGCCCTGCTAACGTCGCGGGGCGAGCGCCATGATCCACGTCGCGATGTCGCGCACGACTTCCTCACTGACGTGGCCCGGCGTGTTGTATTCGTCCGGCACGCTCTTGCCGGTCCCGGCCACGAACAAATGGTTGAGGGCGGGGTCGGAATGGAAGGACACGTCGGTCCGGTCCGCCAGCACCGACTTCCAACGGGAGAACTCTCCCATCGTCACCTGGTAATCTCGCTCTCCCTGGAGCACCAGCATCGGCTGTTTCACCTGCACTGCGGCGACCGGCGGATCGTACGCGTGAACAACTCGGAGGCCTGCGCGTACTGACTGCCCGCCATCAGGTCGACGAACGTACGGGTGCGCGTCTCCGGGCTCTGGGCCGCTTCCTGCGCCAGCACGGTCTGTGGACCAATGGCAAATGCGAAACGCTCGACGAGGTGCGCCAGCAGCACGAGCGATTCCTGCCAGCCAAGAGTACACGCCAAGGGTGCTCGAGCGCGCCTGATCCTTGTCAGTCGAAAACGATTTCGCAGGCCGTGAGTGTCGAGGTGGACATCGCCGACGTGAGGCTCTGCCAGACTGCGACCTGCATTTTGCCGTACTGCGGTAGCCATCGTCACAGATCTCATGATCGCGAACGCATCGAGATGATGCCGCCGAGTGACGGTTGACTATTTCGAGTTGCGGTCGCCGCAGAGTCCATGTTAGTTTCCGAGCAGGGTCGTTGTACCCCCCTTCCTCCCTAGTGTGCGGTCGCCTGCGCGATAGTCGCGTTCGAGGTTCTCGGATGAGTAACTCTCGGCGCACTCACCAGCGTGGCGTATGCATACGTTGCTCGATTGTCGCTGGCGCACTGAGCGCCTGAAGACCCGAGAGCTACGTCCGCCTTTCCCTCCCCAAACCCGGACGCGACTGCTTCAGAAGTCTGCCTTGTAAGGCACGGGGCGAAGCTACGCCCAACTGACGACACATGACCGTTCAACACTCGACACCGTCTCGATACTTCCTGTGGCCGTGGCTCGTCGCGTTCGTCGCGGTATCCGCACCGGATCCCGGCTACGCGCAGACCGCAGTTCCGGCTTCACCGTCATCGGGCACCACTGCCGTCGAGGTGCCTGCCGACTACGTCATTGGCGCGGACGACATGCTGAACGTGGTGTTCTGGACGGCCAAGGAGATGTCGCACGAAGTGCTCGTCCGGCCGGACGGCAAGATTTCGTTGCCGCTCATCGACGACGTGCCGGCGGCCGGGCTTACGCCCCTGCAGTTGTCCCAGCACATCAGCGCCCTCGCCGTGAAGTTCGTGCGCGATACCGGCAACACGGTCATCGTGACGCGCATCAACAGCCGCCGTGTCTACGTCGTCGGCGAGGTTTCCAATCCGGGGCCATTTCCGCTGGCCGGCGAGATGACCGTGCTCCAGGCGATCGGTCAGGCCGGCGGATTTCTCGAGGGTGCCAACAAGGGCGACGTCGTGATCGTGAGGATGGAGAAAAACGGCCAGGAACGCCGCTTCAAGTTCAACTACAACGACGTCCTGCGCGGCCGCAACCTGCAGCAGAACATCCGCCTGATGCCGGGCGACACGATTCTCGTGCGCTGACATCGCCCGCACGCCCGAGGACGATACGTGACCATCGGCCGGACTTCGGTGCTTCTGGCGCTCGCGACACTTGCCGTCGCCGCTCCGGCGCTGGCCCAGCGCCCGGCCGGGCTGTTCAGCGCCCTCCGCGCCGACTCGGGCGGCCGCGACTCCCTCACACTCCAGATGGCCATCAGAGAAGCCTTCGACAGCGACGTCGCTCCCGAGTTTCGCGCGCGACTCCCCGGCGGCCGGCTGCCCGGCCCCCGCTCGAACATCTTTGCCGCCGGCATGAGGTATGCGCGGAACCGTCGAGCCGTCCAGCTGTCCGCCACGACGACCGGTTTCGCGCGTTACAGCTACGAGCTGCAACAGGCGAAGCCAGGTGCAGCCAGCGCCCAGCTCGGTATCGGCCTTCGCATGCCGGGCCGCCTCGGCACGCTGTCGCTGTCGCAGGGACTCTCGTACTCGCCGTCGTATCTCTATCAGCTCGTCCCGGACGACGGCATCGATGCGGAGCTCGACACCGAGCTGCCACTATCAACCGACCCGGACTATCGCATCGACACGCGCGAATCGTTCGCGCATCGGACACGCCTGCGCCTGCAGACCGGCGCGGGCCTCGGCTGGCGGATGGTGTCGAGGGCGAATTACGCACGCACGGACTTTCGCGGCAACGTGGCGCTCGGGGAGCGCCGCATCTGGGACGGCGGTACGCGCCTGTCTTATCACCCGACACGCCGCGGGAACGTCTCGTTCGGCTATCGCTACCGCGAGTCGTCTTACCGGGTGGACCAGACGGCGCAGGTGCACGAACTTCCGCTGGGGTTCGACTACACCCCGGCGCTGTCACCGACGCGCCGGCTCACGCTGCGGGTTCAGGTCACACCGACGCTGATGAACACCTTCAGACTGCCCGTCATCGAAGGCGGAGAAGGCGTCGATGCCGAAGAGGTTACTAACGGACAGGACCCGGATGCGATCGGCATCCCGAGTGGTGTCCCGAACAGACAGCAGCGCCGTTATGCGGTGCAGGGTGAGTTCGGCGTGTCGTATCCCGTCAGTCTCCGCTGGCATACCTCGACGGTGTATCAACGGCGCGTCCAGACGCTGGCCATCCTCTCCGAGCCGGTCGTCTCCGACGGCGTGCGGCTGCGTCTCGCGGGTGTGATCCGGCGTCGTATCGACGTCGCCTTCGGCGCCCGCTATCTGCGAGGGGCTTCGGCGGCCGGCATCCGCGGCCATGGCCTCACGACCGCACAGGGAGACGTCCGGCTGCGCTTCGCGCTGACGCCGTCGATTGCGTTGTCGGCCGAGTATCTCTACTACCGGTACGACTTCGCCGGGCGCCTGCTTGCGCCCGATCTGCCATCGTCTCTCGAACGGCACGGCGTGCGCGTCGGCGTGTCGATGTTCACGCGGCTCCTCGACCACTGAAGCCGCATTGCCAGGAAGGCACAAGACGTGGGCGTCAGAAAATATTCGATACGGGAAATCACCGGCGTGATCGTCGGGCGGCGATGGATGTGGCTCGTGCCATTCGCGATTGGCGCTGCACTGGCGCCAGTACTGGCGCGTTATGCACCCGAGCGTTATCGGTCCGAGGCACTCATCGTCGTTGTCCCGCAGCAGGTGCCGAACAGCTACGTGCAACCAACGGTCAGCGAGTCGGTGGCCAGCCGCCTGCCGGCCATTACCGACCAGATTCTGAGCCGGAACAAGCTGGAACTGATCATCCAGGAAATGGACCTCTATCCCGAGGAACGGCAGCGGTGGGTGATGGAGGACGTGGTCCAGCGCATGCGCCGGGATGTGACGACCACGGCCGTCGGGCGCCAGGTGGACTCGTTCCGTATCGGCTACGTGAGCGACAACCCCGAGAAAGCGCGCCTGGTCACAGACCGCCTCGCGCGCCTCTACATGGATCAGAACTCGGCCGATCGATCGAATCAGGCCAACATG
>CAZZGM010000192.1:0-1760 GCA_964653955.1 uncultured Bifidobacteriaceae bacterium
GAAGATGCCGGCCAGCCGCGCCGCCTTCGTCACGCAGTGATGGGTTTGATCGGACGTATAGAGCACGCCGCGGCGAATGTCGGCACCAAGCAGGCGCTCGCGTGCACAGAGGATGGCATTGAACGTGGCCATCGATCCGCCGCTGGTGAACAAGCCGCGCGTGGTGGCCGGAAAATCCATCCACTGCCGCAGCCAGTCAAGCGCGTTGGCCTCCAGTTGCACCAGGGCCGGCGCCGCCTGCCACACCCCGGTGTAACGATTGGCGGTATCTGCAATGAAGTCGGCCAATGCGGCGGGAAACACGCCGCCGCCGGGGATGTACGCCAGGTAACCCGGCGACGCGGCATTGAACGACCGCGGGATGCACTCGTGAAACAGGTGATCCAGCAGCGGCTCCAGCGCCTGCGGCTGCTCGGGCGCGGGCTCGACCAGTGAACGTACGAACGCGTGGTCGCGTACATCACCCAACACGGGCTGCACCGGCTGGCTGGCCACATGGTCCACGCAGCGCGACACCACGGCGTCGGCCATGCGGCGCATCTGGCCTGGCGTGAACTCGAAATCCGGAATGTCGCTCATGGTGTGGGCGAATCGTCGAGCGCGGCCATCAGCGACAGCGGGTCCACGCGCGCGCCGCCCAGGCGCATGCCCCAGTGCAGGTGCGCGCCGGTCACGCGACCGGTCGCCCCGACGAGGCCCACGACCGTCCCGGCTTCGACAGGGCTTCCTTCCTTCGCGTCAATCCGGGACATGTGGGCCAACAGCGAAAACAGCCCCAGCCCGTGGTCGATGATGACCGTGCCGCCGCTGAAGTACAGGTCACGCGCCACCACTACGCGGCCCGCCTGTGGTGCGCGAATGGGCGTGCCCGTCGGGCTCAGGAAATCGGTGCCGGTGTGCGCCCCCCGCGGCTCGCCATTGAACACACTGCGTTCGCCAAACCGGCTGTTCGCGCGGTGGGGAACCGGCCGCGTGGCGGCACCACTCCACAACCGCGCCGGTGCCGGACTCGCAAACACGTCCTGCATGAGCTTTGCTTCCTGCTGGATACGCGGGATGACCGCCTTCGGTGGGTTCACGAAGTCCGGATTGACCTTCAGCGTACGGGTATTGAACCGGCCAGCCTCGATGTTCACGCGCCGCGTGACCATCACCGTCCCGCCGCTCGCGACCACCGCCACCTCGTACTCCCCGGCCGTCTGATCCAGATCCACCCCCACCAGCGACTGCCAGTGGCCATCCTCGTCGCGCCACGCCGGCCACTCACGCTCGAACGCACGGACGATGAGAGGTTCTGCGATGGCAGCAGCTGGCTGCGGCCAGGTCAACCGAAGCACTTCGCCTTGCAGCAGCGCCCGCGCACGGATGTCGAGCGCCGCCGTCGTCTGCCCTGCCCCCGTGATGCTGTTCACGACCATCGCCGCCAGCACCAGCAGGGACCATGTCGCCCTTCGCCCACTTGTGGTCATCGGCATCCCATCCTTGCCCGCGAAATACACATCAGCCTCATCCTTCGCCGTGCTCATTGTGCCATTGCCGTGTCGGCCCGGTGGTCTTCTTCTTGCACCGGTGCAGGCCGGAAAGGAGCACTCATGCCTACCTCAATCGATACGCTGCACGATACCGCCGCCTCGGTGGCGGACCGGGTGAAGAATACGGCGCGCTCGGCCACGGACTTCGCACGCGAAGCCGGTCATCTGAAGGAGCGGGCCGCCGATGTGCTGGAAGACGGGCTGCACGATGCCCGGCGGACGCTCAAG
>CAZZGM010000192.1:1770-6387 GCA_964653955.1 uncultured Bifidobacteriaceae bacterium
CTCAAGCGCGGCATGCACGAACTCGAAGATCTGCGCGACGAGGCCGTCGTGCAGGTGCGGAAGAAGCCGCTGGCGGTGATGGGCGCGACGTTTCTGGCGGGGTTGACGCTGGGAATGGCGCTGGGCTGGACGGTAAAAGCGGCACCGGAACCGGCACCGCGGCGCCGCGGCCGGTAAACGAACAGCCGGCTGACCGGCCGGACGCCCGAGGGGTCCGGCCGGCACCGTCGGTGACTACAGCACGCGCAGGAACGCGACCAGGTCGGCCTTTTCCGCGGCGGTGAGGCGCACGCCGAGGACGAGGTTGAAGAACTCCACCGCGTCATCCAGCGTCATCAGCCGGTTGTCGTGGAGATAGGGCGGCGAATCCTTGATGCCGCGCAGCGGGAACGTCTTGATCGGACCAACCGCGGCCATCCGGCGGCCGTTGATCGTTTCTTCGTTGTGGAAACGCTCCACGCGAAGGTTGTGCATCAGGTTATCCGTGTAATACGGCGCCGGATGGCACGTGGAGCACTGCGCCTTCCCGAAGAACAGTTCCTCGCCGCGCCGTTCGGCATCGGTCGCCTGCGCCTGATCGAGCCGTCCCAGCACGTTGAGTTTCGGCGCCGGCGGGAAGTCGAGGATGCTCTGGAACTCGGCCATGAAGTGGACCTGGCTGCCCCGTTCCAGAATGTTTACGCCCTTGCGCTGCGCCTGCACGGGATCACCGTCGAAGTAGGCGGCGCGCTGTTCGAACTCGGTGAAGTCTTCCACCGTCTTCAGCGCGCGCTGCGACCCGAACAGCCGCTGCACGTTGACGCCGCGCAGCGACGGCGTGTCGATGCGGTGCCGGTGTTCGTCCGGACGAATGTCACCGACGGTGTGCGTGGCCGCGTTGGTGTGGCCGTTGGCGTGGCAATCGAAACACGCGACGCCCTGGTGGGCCGTAAGTGACTTGCGATCCGGTGTGGCGTTGAACTGCGCCTGCGGGAACGGCGTCACCAGCAATCGAAGCCCTTCGAGCTGCTTCGGGTTGAGTGCGTCCTGGAACAGCTCGTAGTAGTTGGCGAGCGTGACCAGCTGCCCCTTCGACACGTCACCGAGATCCGGACGCGTCGTCAGGTAGATGGGCGCCGCGACCGGCGGCAACATGTGGTCGGGCAGGTCGAAGTCGAGATCGAACCGCGTGAGATCACGTTCGGTCTGCCGCTTCGTCTCGTCGATGAGGAACTTCGGGAAGATCATCCCGCCGTTCTCGTGGTGCGGATGCGGCAGCGGCAGGAAGCCGGCCGGCCAGAGGTTCTGCGCCTTGATGGCCTCTGGCGTCATGCCGGCAAGCGAGTCCCAGGTCGCGTTGGCCGGCAGCTTGACGCGCACGCCGCCCTGCACAGGCTTGCCACTCGACATCGTCACGCCCTGGGCCGGACGATCGGCCAGGTCGTAGCGCGTGGCCAGCATATCCTGCTGCCGCTTGGCAAACCCCGGCTTTTCCGACTGGAACCGCTTGACCATGGCGGCAAACGACTCAGGGACCTGCGTCTGAGCCGAGATGGCCATGGCGCCGCCGGCCATGACGACCGATGCGCCCAGAAGCCACGGCGCAATGCGCGATGGTCCGGGGCCGTGGATACGAGACATGTTCACCCTCCTGGTTCAATCTGCTTTCGATCTGCGTCCACTGCTTCGTTTCTTCCGCGCCGCTGCGGAACCGGCCGGACGCCGCTGGCCCTCCGCCTTCGCGCACGCGGTGCAGACCCCACGGAAATGAATCGAGTAGTCGTCCAGCTCGAATCCGAGCCCCGCTGTATCGGGCAGCGAGATTCGATCGAACGCCGGATGCTCGAAATCGATCACCTTGTCGCAGCGGATGCAGACGAGGTGGTGATGACGTTCGGGCTTCGTCTCGAACCGCGACGCGGCGCCGGGGTGACACACCTTCTTGGCAATACCAATCTTCACGAGGGAGTCCAGTACCCGGTACACGGTCGGTCTCGAGATCCCGGGCAGCGTTTCCTGCAACGCGGCGAAGATGTCGTCCGCCGTGGGATGGTCGTGCCGCCCGACAAGGGCCGCCAGCACGGCCCGCCGCTGAACGGTCAGCGGCATGCCACGCGCACGGCACAGTTGTTCGAACTCGTTCATAGTCTGGGGACGGGATCCAGTTTGAGACATTATTGCAACCGATACTTGATGTCAACGGAAGAACAAGGTCCCGAGATTCTGAGGTGCCAGGCTCCGCGGCCCGGTTCACCGGTTCGGTGGTTCTGCTAGACTACCGCGCCACGGAGGAGCTCCCATGACCAGGCTGGCAATGCGTGCGGTGATGTCGACCGGTACGGTGCTCCTCATGGTCGCGCTCGTGCTGGCCGGGTGTGGGCCGTCGGCACGTGATGCGCGCGGGAGCAGCGAGACCGAGATTCTGTGGGACCGCTACGGCGTCCCGCACATCTTCGCCCCGGATCACCCCAGCCTGTTCCATGCCTACGGCTACGCGCAGATGGAGGCGCATGCCGAGTTGCTCATCCGGCTCTACGCACAGGCGCGCGGACGTGGAGCGGAGTTCTACGGCGAGCGCTACCTCGACTCCGATCGCTGGGTGCGCACCAATGGCCTGCCCGACACGGCACGCACCTGGGCCGCGAACCAGAGTACCGAGTTTGCTCCTCTCATCGAAGCGTTCGCCCGCGGACTGAACGACTGGGCCGGCGAACACCGCGCCGAGTTGAGTGCCGAAGCGCAGGGCGTGCTGCCGCTGACGCCCGAGGACGTCTACGCGCATGGCCTCCGCGTCATCCACTACGACTGGGTGGTGAGTCCGCGCCGGCTCGAAACCAGGCTGGCCCGCTACGACGCCGAGGTGCACGGATCCAACGCCTGGGCCATTGCCGGGTCGCGTTCGGCCACCGGCAATGCCATGCTGATGAGCAACTCGCACCTCCAGTGGGGTGACGTCCACACCTACTTCGAAGTGCAGCTCACCGCACCGGGTGTGACGTCGTACGGGGCCGTGTGGGTGGGCTTCCCCGTTCTCCGCCAGTGTTTCACCGAATACGTCGGCTGGACGCAGACGACGAACAATCCCTCGGAGTCGGACCTGTACAGCCTGGTCCTCAAGGGCGATGGTTATGTGCTCGACGGCGAGGCGAAACCGTTCGACGTCCGCACGGAAACCATCAAGGTGCGGCAGGACGACGGGGCCGTGCGCGAGGAAGCGCTCACCATCCGCCGGACAGTGCATGGCCCCGTGGTGGCCGAGCGGCGCGGCGCGCCCATTGCCATGCGGGTGGCCGCAATCGATCGGCCAGGCATGTTCGAACAGTTCTGGCGGATGGGTCTGGCGAAAAATTTCGGCGAGTGGGAGGCGGCCATGCGCATGCAGCAGCTGCCACTCTTCAACACCGCCTACGCGGATCGCGACGGGCGCATTGCCTACATCTTCAACGCCACGCTGCCCGTGCACGCCACCGGCGACTACCGCTTCTGGCAGGGCGTGGTGCCGGGCGACCGCTCGGATCTGATTGCCACAGAGATTCAGCCCTACGATGCGCTGCCGAAGGTCATCGACCCACCGCAGGGCTGGGTGCAGAACGCCAACGACGTGCCCTGGACGTCCACCTATCCGATGATGCTCGATCCGCGCGCGTTTGCCCCTGGCTTCGCCGCGCCGCAGGGCATTACCCAGCGCGCGCAGCGCGGCATCCGCATTCTCAGTACAGCACCCGAGAAAATGACGTTCGAGGATGTCCGGAACGGCAAGCTCTCCACACGTGTCGAAACCGCCGACCAGTTCGTGGACGACATCGTCGCCACGGCAAACGCCCGCGGCACCGAACGTGCCCGTCGCGCTGCCGGCGTGCTGGCACAGTGGGACCGTCAAGCCGAAGCCGACAGCGACGGCATGCTGCTCTTCTATCGCTTCATGACCGCCGCCGGCGCGCAATTCGCCGACATTGGCGGCTATGCCGTACCGGTAGACGATGCGCGGCCGCTGGAGACACCGAGAGGATTCAAGGATCCGGCGCGCGCCATGGCACTGCTCGACCGGGTGGCCGGAGAGGTCGAGAAGGAATACGGCTCGCTGAGCGTGAAGTGGGGCGACGTGCTCCGCTTCCGCCGCGGCAACGCCGACTACCCCGGTAACGGTGCACCGTCGTCACTTGGCGCCATTCGTACCATTGGCCTGGCGCCGTTCGAAGGTGGCACGACGCAGGCCATGTCGGGTGACACCTTCTTTGCCGTCATCGAATATTCCACACCACAGCGCGGCGAGGTGTTGTTGAACTACGGCAACTGGTCGAAGGCCGGCTCGAAGCACATCGAGGATCAATTGCCGCTGGCGTCGCGCAAAGAAATGCGGCCGATGTGGCGCACGCGCGCGCAGATTGAACCCAACCTCGAAAATCGTACGGTGCTGCCAGCCGGTGCGGCCAACGGAGCCGCGGCGGAGGCCGCGAAGACCGGCCTGTAACCCGTCTCGCCGCGTGGCATCGTCCGTGTCCAGGAGCGCGTTTCCGCACACGACCAGTGGAGCGACTCACGTGCCATCATCGGCGCTCAATACCGATTTCCGGCCCGTTCCGAAGGAACGGGCCCTTTAGGAATCGACCAGACAGTCCACGGGTGGAGTGTAACGGC